>JAUZPT010000054.1 GCA_030705745.1 Bacillota bacterium
AAGCGCATTTTCCAAATCGACCGATGAAATCCATTCGCCACCGCTTTTGAGTAAATCTTGTGTTCGATCAACGAGTTTAATAATTCCTTCTTCATCGACGGTTGCAACGTCTCCCGTATAAAGCCATCCGTCACGGAAAGCATCATTGGAGCGCTCGTCACGATAATATTCATCGGCAATCCATGGTCCGCGGAGCAGCAGTTCACCCATTTCTGAACCGTCCCAGGCAACTTCGCCATTACCTCCGATTACTTTCATTTCCAAACCAGGAACAAGCAATCCTTGTTTCGAGCGAATGTCGAGCATTTCTTCGACGTCAAGTTCTGTTTGATAGCTTTTTAATCGCGAAACCGTTGCGAGCGGTGCAGTTTCCGTCATTCCGTAGGCGTGCAGGAACGGAACGCCAAATTTCGTTTCAAACGATTTGATCATTCCACGCGGTGCAGCTGAACCACCGCACAAAATCGCCCTCAAAGATGACGTATCATAGTCACTCTTTTCCAATTCGTTTAACAATCCAAGCCAAATCGTTGGAACGCCAGCAGTTATCGTCACTTTTTCTTTTTCGATAAAATCGGCCAACAGTTTGGGGGTGAATTGCGGGCCCGGAAGGACCTGTGTTGATCCGAACCAGGTGGCGGCAAATGGCATTCCCCACGCATTCGCATGAAACATCGGGACGACTGGCATGCAAATATCGTACTCAGAAATGGCTGCAGTATCGACCAAACCCAATGCATAGCTATGTAGAACTATCCCGCGATGCGAATAAACTACACCTTTTGGATTGCCCGTTGTTGCTGAGGTGTAACACATCCCTGCCGGAGCATTTTCATCCAAATCGTCAACAAAAGAAAATAACGGGTCACCTTCCTCAAGCAATTTTTCATAGGAATAAACAGGTTCAAGACTTGTCGCTGGAAGTTCATCTTTATCGGTCATTATGATGAATGCCTCGACCGTTGTAAATTGATCCTTGACCTTTTCAACGAGCGGAAGCAAATCTTCGTCAATGAGGAGAACTTTATCTTCGGCATGGTTGACAACATAAACGATATGCTCTGACGAAAGCCGAATATTAACCGTATGCAGAACGGCTCCCATCCCTGGGGCGGCAAAATAAATTTCCAAATGGCGGTGATGGTTCCAGGCAAAGGTTCCGACTCGATCACCACGTTTTATACCCAATTTACCGAGTGCACTTGCGAGCCTTCTCGTTCTTGTTCCGATTTCTTTGTAGGTAAATCGATGCACTCCATCAAGCGTCCTTGAAATCACCTGTTTTTTAGGGAAAAATCTTTCGGCTCGTTCCAAGAGCGAACCAACCGTGAGCGGTACATTCATCATTAGGCATAACCCCTCTACACTAAATTATTCCTCGCTTTTTCCACATGGATATTTCCTCATCCGACACTCCGAGAAATTTCTTTAAAACGCTGTCCGTGTGTTCGCCTTTATACGGCGGCGGTGCTATTGTGAACATTTCAAAATCACTGTGCATCTTCACTTGTCCATCATAAGCAACCGTCTTTTTTTCTAAAAAATAAGGAAAAGTTCTCAGCTCGCCAACCTCGAGCACAGGCGTTAGGCAGCAGTCCACCTTAATGGAAAAGTCAACCCACTCCTGAAAGCTACGGCTTTTGAAAAGCTTTTTAACCTCAAAATATACAGGGTTATCTTCGATCGTTTTTGAAAAATGTGCCTCAATCCATTCCTCACGATTCACTCCGAAGCAAAAATTCCGCCAAAATTTAGGCTCGAGCGCAGCAAGGCTGACATAACGCCCGTCTAAGGTTTCATAAATGACGTAGGAAATGATGCTTCCGTTCAATACAGAAATGCCGTTCGCTTCACCCGTTTCTTTTTCGACCAACAGATGATTACCAAGCATTGAGGCCATCGCTTCGGTAATCGAAATCGAATGATAACTGCTTTTTCCATTTAAGGAGCGGCTTACAAGCCCTGCGAGGATCCTTTCATTCGCGGCCATTCCGCCGACATAATCAGCCATTGTAATCGACGGATGGACGGGCCGTCCGTTTTCATCCTTAAATTGGGAAAGAACTCCGCTCAGCGCCATATAATTCAAATCATGGCTGCCAAGCTTGCTCATATCCCCCTGTTGCCCATAGCCTGAGATGGAACAATAAATGATATCCGGTTTCAAGGCTCGAACTTTTTCATAGCCGAGTCCGAGCTTCTCCATTACACCCGGGCGAAAGCTTTCCAAAACCACATCTGCTCCGGCAATCAGACGTAACGCGAGCTCACGTCCCTCATTTTCCTTTAAATTAATCGTGATGCTCTTTTTCCCACGATTGTTCGCCAAAAAAACGAGGCCCTTTCCATCTTTTTGAGGTCCGGTACTCCGTGAAGGATCACCGGACAACGGTTCAATTTTTATTACTTCTGCACCCATTTCTGCCAGTCTTAATGTCGCGAACGGCCCTGGAAGGTAATTGCTAAAATCAATGATTACTATCCCCGACAGCATCTTACAGCGAACCCTTGCCCGATGAAGCACCTGGTGTAAACAATTCCTCCAGCTGCTTTCTTAGCATGAATTTTTGGATTTTGCCGCTCGCATTGCGTGGAAGTGTATCGCAAAATACATACTTCCTAGGGCGCTTATATCTGGCCAGTTCCTCACTGTTTATACACCATTCATCCAGTTCCTCTTCCGTTACAGAAGGATCTTTCTTCACGACAAAAGCCGTGACTGTTTCTCCCCAGCGATCGTCAGGCTGGCCTACGATCGCAGCGTCGAGAACTCCTTGATGCGCGTGCAAAACATCTTCCACTTCGCGCGGATAAATATTTTCACCGCCGCTAATTATCATGTCATCAACACGGTCCTTGACCCATAAATAACCGTCTTCATCAAGGTAGCCAATGTCACCCGAATGGTACCATCCCTTGTAAAGCGCCTTTTCATTCGCTTCGTCGCGCTGAAAATATCCGGCCATCATGGATGGTCCCTGGACGATGATTTCCCCGGTTTCCCCGGTTGGCATAATATCATTCGGATCGGACGGCCCATCTTCATTCGGGCGAACAATGCGGACTTCATGGTTTAAACACGCCTGGCCAGCGGAACCGGCCTTTGTAAGCTGGTCTTTTTCCGACAAAAAGGTGATTGCCGGACCCATTTCGGTCATACCGTATGCCTGAACGAGCGAAATCCCCAATTGATCGTGGCAGGCACGGACAAGAGCAGGTGCCATTGGTGCCGCTCCATACAAACCGAGCTTTAAGCTTTTCAACTTATAGGTGTTCAAATCCTCTTGAAGCAGCATATTCCACATCGTTGGTGCCGCAAACAATTTAGTGATTTTCTCATTTTGTATAAGCTCCAGTACTTTTTTCGGATTGAATTGGTGAAGAATAACGTTTTTAGCTCCTACATGGACGCGCGGAAGAAATGCACAATGCAGTTCGGCGCAATGAAACATCGGCGCCGTAACGAGCCCAACATCACTCGCTTCACGCTTCGTAGCACCGATCACAACCAAGCTCTGCTCAACGATATTCCGGTGCGTGTGGAGAACACCTTTTGGCCTTCCGGTCGTTCCGCTTGTGTACATGATCGCGTATAAATCATTTTCATCGACTGCCACATTGATTTCGTGATCTGGTGCTGCATCTACCTTTTCCTGGTAGCTTGCCGCGAAGGCGGGGACGTCTTCATCAATAAACCAGAAAGTTGTATGCGGGAAACGATTTTCAATTCCTGCAATGGCAGGCTCAAGTGCTTTTTCAAAAAGAACAACCTTTGGCGTCGCATCGTTTAAAATATAGGCAACTTCTTCAGCCATCAGCCGAAAATTAATCGGATTAAATACAGCACCAATTTTTGCACATGCAAAGAAGGCGGTCGCGAGCTCTCCGGTATTGAATAAAAAGGTTGAAACGCGGTCGCCTTTTTTCACACCTTCATTTACAAGCGCATGGGCAAGCCGGTTAATTTGCTTGCTCCACTCGCGGTAACTCCAGCGAACATTTTTTCGAACATCGTGAATCGCTTCTTTATTCGGGGACTTTTGCACCGTCAAATCAAAAATTTTCCCAATCGTTACTCCCATCCTGAATCCTCTCCCTTCATTAGTCGAGCCGTTCAATGATTGTCGCATTCGCCATTCCATGGCCTTCACACATCGTTTGCAGCCCATAACGGCCGCCGGTTCTCTCCAGCTCATGCATCATCGAAACCATCAGCCGCGCACCGCTTCCCCCGAGAGGATGGCCTAATGCAATCGCACCGCCATTTGGATTCAACTTTTCCGGATTGGCTCCCGTTTCCTTCAGCCAGGCCATCGGGACAGGTGCAAATGCCTCATTCACTTCAAACACATCAATCTGGTCAATTGACAGTCCTGATTTCTCCAACGCCTTTTCTGTTGCAGGAATCGGTCCTGTCAGCATAAGCGTCGGATCGGAACCGACAACAACGCGAGTGTGGACAAGGAAACGTGGCTTTAACCCTAGTTCCTCCGCCTTCGACCGGCTCATGAGCAAGAGCATGGCCGCTCCATCGCTAATTTGACTTGAATTTCCCGCGTGAATCACACCGTTTTCTGTAAAAGCAGGCTTCAAGGCTCCCAGTGCTTCCAGTGATGTCCCTCTTCTCGGTCCTGCATCCTCCTTCAATTCAGCCATGCTCCCATCTGGCAATTGGACTGCAACCGGGAACGTCTCTTTTAAAAAATAACCCTCCTCCTGTGCTCGCAATGCTTTTTGGTGGCTTTCAAGCGCAAATTGATCGAGTTGCTCTCTTGAAAACCCATATTTTTCGGCAATTCTCTCCGCGGACAAACCTTGATGGATGACTTCAAACTGTTTTTTTAGTTCATCACTATGCTTTGCTCCTTGATAATTCGAACCCATAGGGACCCTTGACATATTTTCGACACCGCCGGCAATCACGATATCCATGTCCCCTGCCAAAATAGCCTGTGATGCAAAATGGACTGCCTGCTGGCTTGAACCGCATTGGCGGTCAATCGTCGTTCCCGGAACTTCAATCGGAAAACCGGCAATTAATGCCGACACCCGGGCGATATCCCCTGCCTGTTCACTCGATTGTGTGACACACCCCAAAATAACGTCCTCCACCAACGCAGGATCAATTCCTGCGCGGTTCACCAATTCCTTTAATGTAAGCGCCGCCAAATCATCCGGACGAATATCCTTCAACGTTCCGTTTCTTCGTCCTACTGGTGTGCGTACTCCTTCTACAATCACAACTTCACGCATAAGATCTCTCCCTTTTTATCAAAAAATTACAATCCTAAATTCTTGGCAATTATCGTTTTCATAATTTCATTGGTTCCTGCATAAATGCTCGCAACCGGGATATCACGGTATCGTCTTGCAATCTCGTATTCTTCCATATATCCATAGCCACCGTGTAGCTGCATGCATTCCGCCGCCATTTTCTTCGCTATATCCGTCAGCTTCCATTTCGCCATCGATACCTTTGTCACAACATTTTCTTTCGCCATATGCGAAGCAATCAAAGAATCGAGGAACGCACGGCCCATTTCAATGTCCGTTGCCATTTCTGCCAGTTTAAATTGCGTGTTTTGAAACTGTGAAATCGGCCGGCCGAATGCTTCACGGCTTTTAACATATTCCATTGTCAGCCTAAACATTTCCTCTGATGCAATCTGCGCAGCAATCGCGACAATTAGGCGCTCCTGCTGCAATTTTTCCATTAAATACACAAACCCATTGCCCTCTTCTCCAAGCAAATTCTCCTTCGGAACACGGCAATCTTCAAAAATGAGTTCTGCTGTATCCTGGCAATGCAAACCAACCTTATTCAGTTTTCGGCCGCGGCTAAAACCTGGAGAATCCCTTTCAATCATAAGCAAACTGACTCCTTTATGCTTCGGTTTCGCTTTCAGATCGGTTTTGCAGGCCACAATAATGAGATCGGATTGAATCCCGTTCGTAATAAACGTTTTTTGTCCGTTTACAATATAGTGATCTCCCTCCAGCATTGCAGTCGTAGAAATATTGGCAAGGTCCGATCCTGTGCCAGGCTCGGTCATGGCAATCGCAGTAATCGTTTCGCCCGTCACACAGCGTGGAAGCCAGCGCTGTTTCTGGTCTTCCGTACCATAGGCCGTTATGTACGGTACGACAATATCATTGTGAAGGCCGATACCCACCATGCCGGAGCCAACTCTCTCCAGTTCTTCGTTGATAATAACGGAAAATCCCCAATCCACACCGCTTCCTCCGTATTTTTCATCCACATCCGGGCATAGGAACCCTTGCTCTCCCATCTTTGTCCAGAGTGATCGCGGAATCATTCGATCCTCTTCCCACTGCTCATAAAAAGGATATGCCTCTTTTTCCAAAAATTTTCGAAATGATTTTCGAAACATATGATGCTCTTCATTTAAGTATGGATGCTTCATTCTGCCCTCTCCCTTATAAACGCTTACTTCCTGTTCTTAATTAACCCTGCGTTATTTTTATAAAAGCGTTCTATCCTATACGATTTTTTCATTCATTTTTTGACGAAGCTGGTATTTAAGAATTTTTCCTGAGGCATTTCTCGGAAGCTGCGCCTCAATGAAGATCCTTCGTGGAACTTTATAGCCGGCAAGCTTTTGGCGACAAAAACCACGTAATTCCAGTTCGTCTATTACACAGCCTTCCTTCGGGACGATCACCGCACAAACCGCTTCGCCCCAAACCTCATCGGGGAGACCGATAATGGCCACATCAAGTACAGCCGGATGCTCAAATAAAACGCCTTCCACCTCGGCTGAATAGACATTTTCCCCGCCGGAAATAATCATGTCTTTTTTTCGATCGACAATCGTTATATAGCCTTTTTCATCAATCGTGGCCAAATCGCCTGTATAAAGCCAGCCGTTCTTCACCGCTTTGCTCGTTTCTTCGGGCTTGTTGTAATAGCTCTTCATAATCGTATCGCTTCGTAAAATAAATTCTCCGACAGCACCTGGCGCGATGTCGATTCCTTCTTCAGTCACGACACGTGCTTCTGTCAGAAACCCGGCCTTGCCGCTTTTTCCAAAATGATGCCTGTGTCCGGTAGGATCGAGCAAAATTCCGCCAGGTCCAGCTTCTGTCAAACCGCATAAATTATAAAACTGATCGGTTTTAAAGAGCTCGAGACTTTTCCGCACCAGCTCCGGTGCCATCGGTGCAGCACCATACCCGCATCGTCGAATGGAAGACAGATCATAATCAGCCGCATTCGGCACCTGCAACAAAAAATTGTACATGGCCGGAACGGCGAATAGATGTGTAATTTTGTGCTCCTGTATCGCCTGGAGCGTTTTAACCGGATGGAAATCTCGATGGATATAGTGCTGTCCACCCAAAACCACACCCGCAATCAGAAATAAATTTAATTGTGCCGAATGAAATAAGGGTGCCAAGTGCAAGTATCGTTCATCGGCCTTCAATCCCATATTGACGATCATCGTCAGGCTGACCTTGAATATCCGGTCATGATCAAACAGTGCCCCTTTTGGCCTGCCAGTTGTCCCGGATGTATAAAGAATTTCCAGGTCGTCCTGCTCCGACACCTCAATATCAGGTTCATCGTCGATGTCAGCTAAAGCTTCTTGGTATGATCTGTTTTCCGCCTGCTTCGGTGCATCGACGACAATGACTTCCTGAATGTTCGTCCCTTTTTTTGCTGCAGCCACTGTTTCTTCAAATTCAGCATCACAAATGACCAGCACAGTATCAGACTGATCAAAGATATAATGGACTTCGGACGGTGTAAGCCTAAAGTTGACCGGTACTGCAACTGCGCCAATTTTTGCAGCGGCAAAAAAAGAAAACACAAAGTAATCCGAGTTTTTCATCATGAATGCAATTTTCTCGCCTTTATGCACACCCAAATTCAGCAATCCGTTTGCAAGCCTGTTGACTTCCCTATTAAATTGGCCATACGTATACGCTCGACCCTCGCACTCGATCGCTAAACGATGAGGAAATTTCCTCGCATTCCTTGATAAATGATCGCCAATATTCATGACTCTTCCCCTCCATAATAACAGGTTTTCCATTATTTGATGCAATAATCGTGCCAATATTCCAAAAATTTTAAAAGATCCCTTAGGTTAACAAGCAGGAGTTAACTGGTATGTATAGACAACAAAAAAAGTGTCCGAATAATGGACACTTTTGAAATGTTGAGTTGTGTTTATTGGACAGCAGCACGAATTATAAATTAATCACTTTTCCCAAAAGCTTAATATCTTTATATATTTCCTGCTTAAGGTCTGCATCTTTGCATTTTCCATAGTCAATCATCAACCGGCCAAGTTCTTTTATAAAAATAAGGTGTTCATAGTTGTCTTCCATTCCGGCACCTCTTTTTCCTTAAGCTCTAATATTTGTTATCATTCCCCAAAAATCAAATTTATACACCCTTTTTAATTTCCAATTCCTTCCCATCTATAAAATTGTCATGACTTCTTAACTCTAAATGTGAATTCCTTCGGGAATTATCTTATCTCAAAAGGAAGGATCGTTATTTTTGTATTATGACCCGTTTTATGTTCAATTTGAAGAAGATAAATAGCACCCTTCTCGTACGGTTGTTGCGGTATTATCAAGACAATGCGTTTTGATTTCTCCTGTTTGGTTTTAATGTGCAGATTTTTCAACACCATGCCATCTAATTTTTTCATAACAATGTTTACGCTGTCTGAATTCGAGCGATTGTAGCCATTCTCTACTTTTACTGTCCAGGTTTTGTAAACATCCTTAATGAACTGTTTCCTCTTGAAAGTGAGTTGATCGGTTTCTTCATCGAAAATTGGTTTCTTGGTGACAGCATCTAGTACAGATAACGTTGTGTACGGTGGCAAATCGAGTTTTCCAATTATATAAGGAAAAGTAATAACGTCCAAATACGATTTTCCGGGTTCGGGAAAGGTCCTTTTTATGTAGATTTTTAATTGCTCCAGTATCTGCTCTTGCCGAACGAATTGCAGACCGTATCCGGAGCTCGGCTGTGGCCCGAGTGCGATGACATATAACGATCCATACTTGTGCACCCCTTTGTGTTCCTTAGCCACCGCTAGAAATGATCTTTCCACCTGCGTCAATTTCCCAATATCAACTAAAGAAAACTGATGAGCCGTTTTACTTTCTGGGACTTGTTCAGCAGATACACACGTTAGAAACGATATGTAAAGAATCGAAAGCGTTAGTAGTAATTTATTTCTCAAACAATACACTCCTCCCCGAATTTTTACTCACACAGACGTAAGCCTTCCCTAATCAGTTACAAACTATTTATAAAAAAAGCTTTCTTTGTCCAAGATTACGCACAGCCAGCATCTTCCATTGTCTTCATATTCGTATTGATGTATTATACAAATACAAGCTGCTTTGTACGTAGTCATAATAAAGTTTTAACCTTTAAGCTGTAATAGGGAGTTTTAATTGAAACTGGACTGACAGGCCTCTGTCTATATTGACTTGGAGGACAGGCACCAAGGTTTCTGCGAACACCCACTTTGAGGAGTGGTGGTTTAAAACTTTCTTATATTTTATACGGCATATGCGGCTCACTTAGAAAAAACCAGTTTCCATCCGGGAACTGGTTTTTGTATGTCCAAAAATATGAATGTCACTTCGATTTTTGAACACCTCCATAATGCTTTCTTATTTTCGCAATCATAACTAATAGTACCGGTAAAATCAATCCATAGGTCATGGCGTATACCGGCCACGTTTTAGTGACAAATTGTATGAAAAAAGCAACGTTCGGATAAACATTTATGGATAGCACAAGGGTAACTGTCCCGAATGGAAGAAGCACCATTCGCTCATCGCTTAGTTTAAAAAGCTGGCTAAAGCTCTTGGCAGATGAATAAAATAATAATGCCATTTTGAAAAACATGCTTAAAAACCACAAAATTGCAACAATGACCTCAATACGTCTCAGGAAATTTCCGATATGTATTTTTTTTCCTAAAATATATGTGGGATATTGCTGGTTCTGTGTGATTCCAGCACCAAATACTAATATGGTTACCAACAATACGATAAATAGTGCTGCTCCTCCCAATAGTCCGCCCACCCAAAAAGCTCGTTTGGCTTTTTTATGGTCATTAACGGAAGGGATGATCATCAAAAACGACACAAGCTCAAAATATGGTATGCCGATTAACGGTATCGTTCCACGAAGGATTGGCTTAATTCCACCTTCGAACAAGGGCAGAATATGGCGAATGTCGATATTTGGCATATTTAGGATAACCAATCCCATAAATAGAAGAACCACCCACGGCGCGAAAATTTCCGATGTCCTCGCAATGACAGCCAATCCGTAATACACTCCGACAATGACGACAACGACAAATAAAGCATTTACCAACAAAAAAGGGGTCTCCACGTAAATTTGTGTTAGCAGAAAGCTCCCAATATTATTAAGGACCAAAGTAGAGAGAAGAAAGAAAAACGAAAAATAAAAAAAAGAAACCATTTTCCCTATATATTTCCCTAATACCTTTTCACATATTTCAACAAGAGTAAGCTCGGGGAAAAGGGAATACAAACTAATATATAAACGGATAAGCAGCATCCCGACTGCAATCGCAATAATAGCAGAAATCCAGCCGTTTTGCCGCGCCTCTAATACAATAGGAGCTGAAACAATTAAAACCGAGCTACCTAATGTATAAATAAAAACTAAGATTAAAAACTGGCTCGGACTAATTTTTTCCTGTTTCAAAATGAACTCCTCATTTAGAAGGTAGCATGGGCAATCCTACTTTGTGCTATGTATAGTATTTCTCTAAAAACGAAACCTTTATTCAGCATAGATAGTGAACAGAGATTAAGATACATTAACACATAGATAAATTGAGACGTATCTGTTAAGATTAAATTACGAATTATTCTAAATAGAAAGTAATTTCTTAAAGGAAGTAAAAACTATATGGTTACTTACAAAAATGAAATCGATTACCGTGATCTTGTACCACGTAAAAATGGCTTTGTTTTTAAATTTGTAAAAATCGAAAATGATTTTATTCATACATATATTGAAGGCGAACTTATTAAAAAAGCAAACATTACTCCTTCGATGGTTATAGGTAAAACATTGTTTGATTTTTTACCAGAAAAACATGCGAAACAAAAGCAGGACTTTTATGAAATGGCTTGGAATGGAACGCCTGTTAATTATGAAGGAACTTTAGCAGGGATTACCTATCTTGCGTCATTAAGTCCCACCATCTTAAATTCAAGAGTTGTTGAAGTTAATGGAACCGCAATCGATATAACAATGGAAAAGAAAAATGAAAT
>JAUZPT010000540.1 GCA_030705745.1 Bacillota bacterium
AGCCCCCGAATTTACCGCACCTTCGGGCGACGGTAGCACCGTCAGCTCCAGCGCCCTCGGCGGCAAAAAGATCGTGCTTTATTTCTACCCCAAGGACGATACCTCCGGCTGCACGGCGGAAGCCATTGATTTCACCCGGCTGGCCAAGGATTTCGAGAGTGCCGGAGCCGTGGTGTTGGGCGTTTCCAAGGACAGCCTTAAAAAACACCAGAATTTCAGCGCCAAATACGATCTTACTATCCCCCTTCTTTCCGATGAAGAGGGCAAAATCCTGGAAAGCTACGGCGTCTGGATCGAAAAATCCATGTACGGCCGCAAATACATGGGCATCGAACGCGCCACTTTCCTGATCGACGGCAAAGGCATCATCCGGCACATCTGGCACAAGGTGAAGGTCACCGGCCATGCGGAAGAAGTTCTGAAAGCGGTGAAGGGGTTGGAGTGAGGTATTACTGCTTCATTCAGATCAGAATTCCGTTCGCGCCTCAAACTTGTCGAAGGGCATTGCACGGTCTGGGCAAATGTGTTTCGACAAGCTCAACACGAACGGGTGGCAGACAGAATGCACAATGTTTTAATAACCCCAATCCATAAACAATCCCAAGCCTAAACATTTCTCCTTTGTCTTGCATGCTCACACATAGCCACGCTATTTTAGCGAGATGAGGGGGAAGGTTCATGGACGAAACAAAAACAAAAGAACAGTTGGAAATGGAATTGTGGCGAGATGGGAATCGGCAAGCTTTTTTATGGAATTTATTAAAAAATCATAAAATTGAGAGCCCTAATAGCCATCAAGATGAAATAACACTGCAGGATTACTGGCGGTATAATGTTAACACTAAATCATCACGGAATGATCAGCAACTTATAATAGCCGGTGAAGTCGAAAAAGATCTTAATGGTAACTTATGGCATATAGTTCATATGCCCCCAATCTTATCAAACGGGGAAAAAACATGGAAAGCTGATCTTAAAAACCCAAAATGGAAATTAATTGAAAATCTTATTACTCAAAGAATATCCGATACACAGTCAAAGGGCAGTGATTTTTCAATTACTGGCGGTGATCGCCGCGCCCAGTTGCAGGGCACTATCTTGCGTTCAGCTTTTTTCCGTCGGCCTGGCGCAAAAGTTGAGTTTCATATACGCGCAGACCACTCTGTAATACTTGGTCCAGCAAATTTTTCCAGAGCTATTTTTAGCTCGATAACCGACTTCAAAAATGCTTTCTTTATAAAATCTGCAAACTTCCATCATGCTACATTCAAAGGAGAGATACGGTTAAACGATGCTCAATTCCTGGATGAAGTAAATTTTTCTAAAGTTAAATTATTTAATCATGCTGATTTTCAGAGAACTAAATTTTTTAAAACCACCTATTTCGATGAAGCAAATTTTCTTTCCTCAGCTAATTTCAACAATGCTTTCTTTCTAGATTTTGTATCTTTTAACTCTGCTAAATTTAATGCTTATGCTACGTTCTTAAATGCAAAATTTAAGAATTCATCTCAGTTTAATAAAGTAATCTTTTCCGGTAATTTCACTACCTTTAAAGATACCAATTTTTATGGCTCTACTGTTTTTAGCGAAGCGAGTTTTATTTTAGTTGCTGATTTTCGAGATACTATTTTTTATAATAGTGCTGTTTTTGAAGCGGTAAAATTTAATAAAGAAGCTC
>JAUZPT010000541.1 GCA_030705745.1 Bacillota bacterium
ATAAAATCTCTTTTTGACGTTTGGAACGGCCTTTTTGACAGGTCTCCATAAAGTATTGAAGGGCGTTCATCATTTCAGTACCGGGAAAGTCGGATAGATAGACGACGGAAGGCTTTTTCCTTTTGGCCCGTTCCAATGCTTTACGGGCCCAATGGAATACCGGGCCGTCCATACCGATTGCAAATTCCCTGTTGATCTCTGTCGATAGTGTACCGATTCCGATTCCGAACGAGAGCCGGATTGGTTCCATTCCTGCAGTTATTAATTCAATGACAGCAGGAACGGACTGGATATCGTGGAGCAGCACTTGAAATTCATCGCCAATGGTGACGGTAAACGGCGACTCAATGGCCGAAGCAAATTTGTGATTAGCCTCTTTGATGAGGGATAGGAAATCTTTCTGGACATCACTGCGGTTGGGAAGTTTTCTGGAACCGACGATATCACCGATAACAGCAGCATAAAGCAGAGTCACCACCGCCCATCTTAAATGCGTTTGAAGGAAAATTCGCCTTTTGCCAAGAAAATCCTTTTGCTAACACTCGTGTTTGACGGTAGATCAATCATCAGTGAGGATTATTGTGATGGAGACAATCATTGAAGAGGGAATATCCAACTTTTTACGAATTTAAAATATATCGTTGATTATCAATGGGTATCGGTTTTAGTTAATAAAATTTTTGATATGAATGATATTAAACGGTTGATAAGGTGAGGGAAAACATGCAAGCTTGGCATCAACAAAATCTGCTCGATCCCAGTTTCCCGTTTGCCTTGTTTTTCAGTGAAAAAACACAGTTTCCGCCGCATTGGCATGGTGAAATGGAGATCGTTTATGTGTTGGAAGGTGAGGCCAAGGTTGGCTTAAATAATCAGGTTTATTCATTGAACCAGCATGATATTTTTTTAATTGGAAGCGGGCAGGTTCATCATTTTCCATTGCAAACAGACGCCTGTACATTGATATTCATCCAATTCGGTCTCGCATTTTTTGACTCATATTCCGCCATTATGAGCGACCGTCGATTGACCCACCCGCTTTTGAGTCGTTCCGGACGGTGGGGAACGGAAGAGGCCGATCTTCACCACCTTATGGAGAATCAAATCCAGGCGATTATCAAGGAATACGAAGAGAAGATGGAAGGGTACCAAATTGCCCTTAAGGCAAGACTTTACGATTTATTCCTGTTACTGCTAAGGCATGCGCCGATGGAGCGGTATTCCCCAGAAGAGAAACGTAATCATTTGAATCGTTTGCAACGGTTGGAGAAGGTTTTTGAATTTGTTGAGGAGCGTATGGAAGCACGGATAACCGTAACGGATGCTGCTCGTGTGGCTAATTTCAGCGTTTTTCATTTTACTAGATTTTTCAAAGCTGCTACAGGAATGACGTTTGGCGATTATTTGAAGGATTTTCGCATTAAAAAAGCAGAATGGTATCTATCAAGTACTGAGGATTCAATCACGGAAATAGCGCTTAAGGCCGGCTTTAACAGTGTACAGTCATTTGATCGAGTTTTTAAGGAGTTGCGAGGTTGTTCCCCGAAGATGTACCGAAACGCAATATTTGTTAAAAACTAAGCAAAGCCCGATAAGAATGAGCTGTGTTATTCCAATATAATCAAATTATATTTGGATAAATGGAGGCAGAAACGATGCAAATGATGGG
>JAUZPT010000542.1 GCA_030705745.1 Bacillota bacterium
TAGCTTCTGCAAAGCGGTGGCCGTTTACCCGATCGGCAGCGTTCTTCGTTTGAATACCCGGGAAAATGTCGTGGTGATCAATGTGACTAAAAACGAATTTCGTGTGAAGGTATTGGATGGCCTTAACGCCGGAACTTATTATGACTTGTACCATATGGACGAAATCTGGGTGCATCACAGGATTAGTTAGTCCGTTGGGTTTGAATGCAATTAAATGTGTCTGAAACAAAAACCTGTTCTGAACAGGTTTTTTTATATATAGGCTAATCTAAGAAATACGATAAGGCATAGTAAACTACGCTTAGTATTGAAAATAAAAAATTGTAGTTGACACCAATTCTTTCCATGTGTTAGTATACTGTATACAAGATAAGAGTGAGGGGCATGGAGCGTTACTTCGACTTCTAATCGGGATGTTGCGGGTTCGAGTCCCGCCAGGGTTTTCCTGTAGCTCAATTGGCAGAGCACCTGACGTTCCAAACATCTTCCTTACTCACGAAAAGCTTCTAATAAAGGAGGTCCTTCGAGTGACTGACATTTATCTTAATCTACCAACGGATAAATATCAATTTAATAGTTTAATGGGAGGACTTACCCTGTCACGATTTACCGGACGTTTCGATCGCTGGTTTTTCAATTGACTATCGTTTCGTGAATCGGATAGCTTGACGGATAATAAACGAAAGCAAGACAAATAGAAGCCTCCCAGAAAACGGGAGGCTTTATTTTTTTGAAAAAAATATCTCATTTGAAGGTGATGAAATTGTTCTCAATGAAAAAGACTATACCCTTGCTTCCATGGGCCGGAAAGAAATCAATTTATGAATTCATTAAAGAACATATAGATTCCTCAGGAAGATTGCCCTACGAGTTTGATGATTTACCTGACAGCAAAGAGTATTTTCGAGAACGAAAAATTCGTTGGGTTGGTGGAGCCTTAGACAGCCTTATGGGCGGAGCTTCAAAAGATGCAAATCAACAGGCTCGCATGCTCTATTTATTGTTACGAAAAGAGGTCTCTAACCCCTCGGATAAAAATCGCCGAGCTACGTATTTGTTTGCAATGCATCATGAAGTCATTGGATGTGTTGACTCGCTGCTAGAGATGATTCGAAAAGGCTTCGCCTTCAATAGTAACATTTTAAAGCAAGAAGCAATTTGGCTTGCTGCAAAAAGTGCCCACCGTGGCCCGACAAAACTGGGAATAGCGTTAATGGGGTTATTCCAATGCGAGGAGCACTTAGAATTGCTTTCTACCCTTGGAAAACATGATGAATTTACTTTGTATTCCGTAGTAGCCATGGAAAATGGCATGGAAAATGCCAACCTCCACTTGTTTGAGCTGGCTAAACATATTGATGGATGGGGCAAGATTAACCTTCTCCAAAGACTTGAGGCGGATTCCAAAGATGTTAAGGCATGGATGCTCAGAAAGGGCTGCCGAAACAACATTATGAATGAATATCTTGCTTACACTTGTGCGGTCAAAGGCGATCTTTATAAAGCGCTTAGTCAGGCGGATATTGATATGGATTTATACAAAGGTGCTGGCGAGATCGTTGACGCTCTAATTAACGGTGGTCCAGCGGAAGATATTGATGATTATAAACAATCCATGCCGGTCATTGTAAACTATTTACGCCATTCAAAGAGGCTTGCATCTGA
>JAUZPT010000543.1 GCA_030705745.1 Bacillota bacterium
CCACAAAAATAGCAATATTTTTTGGTTTCCGGTCATCAGAAGCTACCTTTTCATTACAAAAGAGACAATTTGTTTATCTTCCGGCACCTGCTTGTACAAAAGCACCCCTCTTTTGCTCCGCAAAGCAGACCTATTCGATGACAGGTTTGAGTATCTTCCCGGCAAACAAAATGGTTCCGGTACTCTTCTCTTTGATAAAGAACAAAAATGGACGGTTGACAATAAATGAAGTAATCTGCGGTAATGAGACGATAATTTCAACAGCAGTCACTGCCGCAGCTTCCGTTCCCTCCTCGTCGACAGCCACAAAGGTATTGTGCAAAACCCGGCTGATTGCCAATCCTCCGCCATTTGCGATTTTTGAAAAGTCTGCAAAATCAGAAAAAGCAACTCCCATCCCCATTTGCGATAATGCATAATTCAACACCTTTTTATAGCTAAGTTTAAATTTAGGCAGTTCAACATGTAACTTAATCGAATGCATTGCTCCCAGCCAGTTCTTCCAGGTCGAACTATTCATCTTATCTACAATCTGGTCGACACTATAGCTGCTCGCAGGCAGCACCACTACCATGCTAAAAGCTCCATTGCCGTAGGGCAGTTCGGCACACTGCACGCTATCATTGTCGAAATAGTTGAACGTATTCTCCTGCTTCATATATTTTACCGGAACGGAGCCGGTAGTAGCAGCAAAACTACCGCTAAAGGTATCCGATGTCTTAAATTGAGACTTCCATATTCCCTTAAAATAAACGGCATTGATTAAATACATCACCACATCTCCAGGAATTGCGTCAATAATAGACGGTATCTTTCCATTGGTGTTTTGGCTGCACCAGTTATTGATAATGTCTTTTGATGAAGGTTGGCTGAAATCGAGAGACTGCGCCTTTGCTCCATAATAAGTGGCATTCACGTCGTAGAAACTCTGCAAAACGGGAAAATCTTTCCGCGTCCAAATCGAATTGGTAATTTTCAGCTGCGTGGACGGATCGGCACCCAGCAAACCATATGTCAATTTTTTATAATAGGCATTGATTTCGTCGGAAGAGAAGCCATTGCGGCGCAAAGCAGTTTCCATGGCTGTTTTGGTAGTTCCGGCGGCACCATTGTATGTCATGCCCAAAGCCTGACTTATACTTAACGGCGAGATAAAAAAGTTACCGTTGCATTCTGACCGGTTAACGTTTTTGAGAAGATCGAACGCAAACGAATTATCGGCCGAAACCTGTTGTGTTTGCGAAGCACTGAGTTCAATCGGTTCGTAAGGCTTTACCACCTGATTGACATTTTTCGCATCGTTGCAGGAAAAAATTACACAGAGCATCCCTGTTAATGCGGCACAAAGAATAAGGTTTTTCATAATAGATAGAATTTTAGACAACTTCTCATCATAAAATAAGATGCCATTCATTTTCAAAATGTTGCATTCAAATCTTATTCTTTAACATAAATATTCAAGTAATCAACAAACTCCCAATCGCATGTCCAAAAACAATGTTGTTAAACATGTGGTTCACAGGGAGTTTTTAATCAAATCTCGCTATATTGGCATATGCAAAATTGAGTCCTCAAAAGACTATTTTTGCTTGATAACTAATTGTAAAACTTAAATCTATACAGTTATGAAAGTTTATCAATCAAATGAAATTAAGAACATCTC
>JAUZPT010000544.1 GCA_030705745.1 Bacillota bacterium
AAAAACCTGATGCAATTTACGCAGTTTCTACACCACTAACCGTTGGCTGCCTGGGATACATCATTTCACGTTTACGCGGGGTTCCTTTTGTTTTTGAAGTTACTGATCTCTGGCCCGAGGCAGCAGTGGCTTGCGGCGTGGTAAAAAACAAATGGTTTATTAAAATAGCTCATTGGCTTGCGATGTTTTGCTATAGAAAATCGGTGCACATTGTAGGTCTTAGTCGCAATATCTATGATAGCATCGTTGCTAAAGGTATAGATAGACATAAAGTAACCTTAATTACCAATGGCGTCGATATATCATTATTTAAAAACGCAGGGAAAGACGATTCAGGAAGGCTTAAAATACGAACGAAATACGGCTTTGGAGACCGGTTTGTTGTCATGTACATGGGCGCGCATGGCGCTTACAATTCACTCGATACCATCATAGACGTTGCTCTAATGCTTAGAGCTGATCGACGTTTTTTATTCGTATTAGTAGGCGATGGAGACGAAAAGCCAAAACTTCAGAAACGTGTTTCAGATCATCATCTTGCCAATGTAGTTTTTTTGCCGCCGATGCCTCGCGTTGATTCCCCAGACATGTTATCGGCAGCTGATGCCTTCGCCTTGCCTAATCGAAAAGGGGATTTCTTTGCAGGCAATTTACCAAACAAATTATTCGATTTTCTTGCATCTTCAAGACCTGTTGTTGTAACAGGTATTGGGGAAACTCCGGAATTGGTTATGGCGGCAGGGGCCGGCAAATGTAGCCCGCCAGAAGATATCCATGCTATGGCAAAATCTTTTATTGAATTGGCTGGAATGCCGGTGGAGGAGCGAACAGCGATGGGGAAAAAGGGGCGGGATTATGTATTTGCCCATTATGATCGTGAGATGCTAAGCGCTCGTTTTCTCGAAATTCTTACTGTTGCTGCCAATTGTTAGCACTTCGGATTAGATCTCAATTTGGCGCTATTTATTCGAATAAATTATGAAATAAGGTTCAACTGAGACTGCTAATGATTAGACAAATGAGAAAAGATGATGTCCCCAATGTTGTCAGGGTGCACTTGGCGGGTTTTCAAGGTTTTTTCCTTACTTTTCTCGGGCCGGCTTTCTTGGGGGAGCTTTATAAAGGCACACTGATTGATCCTTCCGGTATAGGTTTTGTTGCAGAATATGAAGAGGGCATCTGCGGATTTGTTACAGGTACAACTTATCTGTCAGGCTTCTACAAACGCCTGCTACGAAATCGCTGGTGGCGTTTTGCGCTGGCTTCAGTCCTGCCCGTTCTCAAACGGCCGTCAATAATTCCCAGATTGCTCCGGGCTTTATCAATGCCCGAAAAGGTGAATAAAAAAGACGGAAGCGGCACATTGATGTCTCTTGCTGTGCTGCCAGAACATCAAGGAAGCGGGATTGGCAAGATACTCGTCAATGCATTTTTTGACGAAGCTATGAAGAGAGGTTGTAAAAAAATTTTTCTTACCAGCGACCGCGACAATAACGATGCGATAAATCTATTTTATCAAAATCTGGGATTTAGTATAGTGCGCCAATATATGACTCCGGAAGGAAGAAATATGAATGAGTATTGGAGAGAACTCGTAAAGAACGAAATGAAAGGTGATGAGCATGTCTGATTTTTTACCTTTTGCTCTGCCGGATATAGG
>JAUZPT010000545.1 GCA_030705745.1 Bacillota bacterium
AGAAAACGTTATTATCCGCCGCCATGGTGTCGGAACATTCGTTAATGCAAAGCCAATGTTTACATCAGGGATCGAGCAACTTAACAGTGTCACGAGCATGATTGCACAAGCAGGCATGAAACCCGGGACTATTTTCCTAAGTTCATCGACTCAAAGTCCATCCGAAGAGGATATTCGCCGTTTTGCGTGCTCCGAAGAAGAAGGCATTGTCTTGGTTGAAAGGGTTCGAACTGCCAACGGGGAACCAGTCGTTTATTGTATCGACAAGGTACCTGAACATTTATATCCCACAACCCTTACCCATGGGGAAGAGTCTCTCTTCCATATGCTTGAGGAAGAGGCTAGACGTAGAATTACATACGCGGTGGCTCAAATCGAACCGATTGGATATCATGAAAAAATCTCGCCGATTCTGGAGTGTGAACCCGAAACAGCATTGCTCGTCCTGAAGCAAATGCATTTCGATGAAATGGATGAACCGATTTTATATTCGGTAAATTACTTTAAGGCGGACAAATTCAGTTTTCGTGTATTGCGTAAAAGAATTTAAATTTTTTATTCTTTTTGTAAACGGAAACAATCTTATTTTTAAGACATTTCTACGAAATCTAAAAAAAATTCTCTAGGGGGTACAAAACGTTGAAAATGCGAAAATTTGGTTTGACGCTTTCACTTGTTCTTGCAGCTGGTACATTATTAGGCGCTTGTGGTAAAAGTAACACAACCACAGCTAACAACGGTGGGAACAAGAAAGAAAAGACTTTCTCTGTAGGGATGGTAACTGACACTGGTGGAGTGGATGACAAATCCTTCAACCAATCTGCTTGGGAAGGTCTTCAAGCATTCGGTAAAGCAAACAACATGACAAAAGGCAACGGCGGATATGACTATGTACAATCTGCTTCTGATGCTGACTATTCTACAAATTTGAACACTCTTTCACGTCAACACTTTGACTTAGTATACGGTATTGGCTTCTTAATGCAGAAAGCCGTGGATGATATTGCTAAACAACAACCAAAAACAAAGTTTGCAATCGTTGATGCTGAAGTAAAAGAGCCGAACGTAGCAAGCATCCTGTTTAAAGAACAAGAAGGAGCATTCCTTGCAGGAGTAACTGCTGCACTTGCTACAAAAGTTAATCATATCGGTTTCATCGGCGGAATGGATATCCCTGTTATTGAACGCTTTGAATCTGGTTTCCTTGCAGGCGTTAAAGCAGCTAAACCTGAAGTAAAAGTAGACATCCAATACGCAGGTGATTTTGCAAAAGCTGAAATCGGCCAATCAATCGCTTCCAAAATGTATGCTTCTGGCGTAGACGTAATTTTCCACGCTGCTGGCGGTACAGGTAACGGATTATTCAAAGAAGCTCGTGACCTTAAAATGAAAGACCCTTCGAGACAAATCTGGGCAATCGGAGTTGACTCTGACCAGACTGCAGAAGGTGTTGTTGATATCAACGGAACAAAACACAATGTAATTATCACATCTGCTCTTAAACGCGTTGACAATGCTGTTCAAGACATTTCTCAAAAAGCAAAAGACGGCAATTTCCCTGGCGGAGTTGACACTGTATACGGCTTGGCTGAAAATGGCGTTGGTTTAGCACCAATTAATCCTGAAGTACCAAACAAAGATGCTATCGAAAAAGCA
>JAUZPT010000546.1 GCA_030705745.1 Bacillota bacterium
GATCGATTTTGTTGGATCTCTTTTTCATGTGAGATGTGATTTTTATCATTGTTTATATCTGAATATTTTTTATAGTAGTAATTAGAAAGAACTTTTTAAATAGAAAGCTATTTTTTTAGTATCTAACCAGAAATCTTCCTGGAACACTTCATCATGCTTAGTAAACGTCAGAAATTGTTTATTTGTTTATATGCCCTAAAATCTATTAACCAACTTCTTTTTTTATCGTTAGTTTCAAAAATCAACATTGTTTTGTACTATGCTCTAGTTGCGATTCATATATCGTAATAAAAAGCATTTTCAAATATTAATGGAAGCAAACGCTTTTGTTCATTTTTATTTTATAGAGGAGGGAAAGTTCTTCATGCATATTGTCGTCTGTGTCAAGCAAGTTCCTGATACTAAAATTATTAAAATCAATCCAAAGACCAACACACTTGACCGCCGCAGTGCTCCTGCTATCTTGAACCCGTATGATGCCCATGCTGTTCAGGAGGCAGTTAAAATTAAAAAAATTGCAGGTGGCACAATTTCCGTATTATCCATGGGACCGCCTCAAGCGACAGCGGTTATCAAGAAAAGTATTGAAATCGGAGCCGATAGGGGATATTTAATTTCTGACCGTGCATTTGCCGGAGCAGATACGCTTGCTACCAGTTATGCACTTTCAAAAGCGCTTGAACGAATTAGCAAGGAAATTCCGGTCGATATGATTATTTGCGGTAAACACGCCATCGACGGTGACACTGGACAAGTGGGACCAGGAATTGCACGTAGGCTGGATATTCCACCTGTTACGAATGTCATCGAAGTAACAGAAATAAATACCAAGGAAAAGACCGTATTAATTAAAAGAAAATTAACCAATGGGCATGAACTAATTCAAGCCGAGCTGCCATGTTTGCTGACGGTTGAAAAAGAAATAAATGAAATTGAATATTCCCCTCTTACCAATATGATTCAAGCTGCACGCTATGAACCGATTATCTGGGCGGTCAGTGATTTGGAAAATGTAGAACGTGCACAGCTTGGCTTAAAAGGATCACCTACGATTGTAGGGAAAATGTTCTCTCCACCTAAGCCAGAAGGTGGGAAAAGAATTGAAGGCACGAGCGAAGAGCAAGTAAAGCAGCTAATGGACTTATTAATGGAGAAAAAGGAGCTTTTTACGCTTCAATCTACAAAGTAATGGAATGAAGAAACGATGCTGCAAGGAGGAGTTTCGATGAAACTGGAAGATCACCGGGGAGTCTGGGTATTTATTGAACAAAATGATCGAGAAATAGAAGGTGTTTCACTAGAATTGCTTGGAGCCGGCAAAGAGTTGGCTGCAAAATTAGATGTTCCTCTGGCAGGTGTTTTGCTAGGAGATGGCATAAAAACATTAAGTCAAAAGGTAATCGCTCATGGTGCTGATGAAGTATATGTCATCGACCACCCGGTATTAAAGGACTATCGCACAGAATCATACATGAAATGCATTATGTTGCTGGCAGAAAAATACAAGCCCGAAATTTTTCTTTACGGTGCAACACCAAATGGTAAGGATTTGGCCAGTGCCGTTGCGACTGATTTGAACACAGGTTTAACGGCCGATACAACGATGCTCGATATCGATTTTGAAAATCGTTTGCTCGAAGCAAGCCGTCC
>JAUZPT010000547.1 GCA_030705745.1 Bacillota bacterium
AGCCAGATGGACCAAATATGTCCCGGAAGATTCCACACTCAATTAAAGCGAGTAATCCTGTGTAGCGGCTCTGATGCTGATAAGCTGAAATCCCAACTGGCCATCCCAAAGGCTAAAGTCAAAAGTATGGCTTTTTTCACATCCTACAAGCTAGTTACACACTTGGTGCGGGCTTCAAAGCATATCCTGGATAATTATATTAGAAGCAGTTTTTGGAATAGGCCCGAGGATAGATGTGTTTCTTACCTTCAGGTTAATTTAGGAAATCAATTTCGCGCTGGTGCACTTCTTTGTAGAAACGCTCTACCCTTCCATAACTGAATCAAGATCTTCAAAGGTCAATATATCACTTTTAATTGGAGCAGTAATTTCCTCATAACAAGACAATAGCTCTTTGAAAACTTCTCCTCCCCCATGTGAAAATGAATGAATACATAGTTTTTCAGATGCCCTTGTCATTCCCACATACAACAATTTCTTGTCATTTAAGCTATCAACATTTAGAAGAAGACAGACCTTACATTCTAGTCCCTTGGATGAGTGATAAGTTGTGATAGTCATTTTATCGGGCTCAATTTCTTTAGACGCAATACTTATCAGTTTTAGTTGATCATCCAATTTCTGATATATTGTTTAAAACAAATGACTAAAAAAGATCATAAAACCTCTGACACTCTCATTGGTCATATCTCCATTTCCGGCAAAGGCATTGGATACTTTAATACACAACCTGAAAAAGGTCGTGATGGCGAGTCATGGGAAATACAGAAAGAATTCCTAAATCACGCATTCCCTGGCGACACCGTCGAAGTACGTAAACGTGCAGAATTGTTCTACGGACGACCACAAGCAGAAGTAGTATCAGTCGTCTCGCATGCAAAAATGGAATTTGTCGGTACGATTGAAATGGATCCCGAAGGCAAAAGTGCTGATGCCTATGTCGTGCCTGATGATCGGCGAATGTACGTAGACATCAAAGTCAAAATGCAAAAGGCAAAAGGCAAAAATGAAGAGAAGGAAGAGAAAATGGAAAACGGGATGAAAGTGTTGGTAAAAATTACAGAATGGAAAAAGGATGCGGACATGCCAGAGGGAGAGATTTTAGAAATCATTGGTCGCGCCGGAGAAAATGAAACTGAAATGCGCGCGATTGCATTGGAGAAAGGTTTTCGCTCGCAATTTCCTGAAGAAGTCGAGGAGAGCGCCCATCAGATCAAAAAAGAAGAAAGTGATCCAAAAGTAATTGCTGCGGAGATAAAAAACAGACGCGACATGCGCGATACTTGGACATGCACCATTGACCCAGCCGATGCCAAAGACTTCGACGACGCACTGTCGATTAAAAAACTGGACGACCATACGTATGAAATCGGCGTCCATATTGCCGACGTATCATATTTTGTCCGTCCCGGCACAGCACTCGACACCGAGGCACTCAAACGAGCATGTTCGGTGTACCTCGTGGATCGCACTATTCCGATGCTTCCTGAAATACTTTCAAATGATCTGTGTTCATTGAATCCAAACGAAGACAAATATACATTCTCTGCCGTATTCCATATAACAGAGTCCGGCGATGTTATTGACCGATGGTTTGGCCGTACCGTTATTCACTCGGATAAACGTTTTTCATACGAAGAGGCTCAG
>JAUZPT010000548.1 GCA_030705745.1 Bacillota bacterium
ATCTAACGGCCTCGCTTCTGATGGCAGTTCCGCTGACTCTCGCCGGAATTGGTGAGGCTGTTTCGGAACGGGCGGGGATTCTGAACATTGGGGTCGAAGCGATTATGCTCTCCGGGGCGTTTTTCGGGTTTATTGTCGCGTTTTTCACCGGCAACCTCTTGCTTGGAGTTTTAGCTAGTATCATCGGCGGCGTATTCATCAGTCTGATTCATGCCGTCATCAGTATACATTGTAAGGCTGACCAAACCATTTCGGGCCTTGCCCTCAATTTTATGGCCTTAGGATTGACGAGCTTTCTTTTTCTGAAAGCGTTCGGGCAGACAACAACCTTGCCTGCTTGTAAAGTATTGGGTAATATTAAAATACCGATTTTGTGGAAAATTCCAATCCTGGGGCCCGTTTTATTCAATCAGAATATATTTGTTTATATCACCCTAATTGGGATTGTATTGATTTCTATCTTCTTTTATAAAACGGAGTGGGGCGTTGATCTGTTGGCGGTGGGGGAAGATCCACGGGCTGCTGATTCGGCAGGTCTCAACGTATATTCAATTCGCTACTCTGCCTGCATTATCAATGGTATTTTCGGCGGATTGGCAGGGTCTTGCATCACTCTGGCGCAGCTGGGTTATTTTATGGAGAATATCACTTCAGGAAAGGGATATATTGCACTGGCTGCAGTTATTTTAGGAAGACGCAATCCGATCGGGATTTTCGCCGCATCGATGATCTTTGGATTCTCCGAAGCGCTGCAATTCAATCTTCAAACCACAGGGATCCCCATTCCCTCACAGGTCTTTACCATGTTTCCCTATGTCGTCGCCGTAGTGGTCCTCATTTTTTCGATTGGAAGAAGCGGCGATCCTTCGGCGCTCGGCATTCCTTTTGAACGTGATAAACGGTGAACAAGAGTATCGTAGTCACTGCACCGGAAAAAATTGTTCATATCGCTCGCTAGATGTTGAGTTCAAGCAGAACAAGAGTGGGATAAAAAAGGAAAAAAAACCGCCGGAAGGCGGTTTTTGCATAGTCTGTAAAGGATTCATGAGCATTGAGCCGAAGCTTGGGTGTGGTATAAAACGCTTGATACGATAGTTGGCCTTATTACCTAACATGAATGGTCTTTCACCCAAACCTCGCAGCCATCGAAGGGATTGGCTGTACCGAGGTATAAACGATCTTCAGTTGTAACAAATAAATTTCTGGCCCCATAGTTATGGGGAATGGCGAGTCCATCTAAAGCAACGGGATTCCAATGCAGCCCATCGGGAGAACGCCACAAATCAAATCCGAAACTTTCCTTTATTTTATCGAGGAAGCCGCCACCCAATTGGTCTAGTGGTAATAATTTGACGAGCCAATTATCTCGGTAAAGGAATTTGACATATTCCATGAGGTTCCCGTAGTTTTTCATGTCATAAGGGAATTGATTCCCGTACTTTTCCGCTAATGCCTGCAAATTGATGATGAAATACATTGAAAACCCTCCTTGTATTCGCGAGAAACAGTATTGTTGCAGGTGCACGGCATTGTAGGCGTTTTTGGCGAACTATCAGTGCTGTCTGTGATAAGCTTGGCCGTTTATCATATAATAAAGGCATTAATAAAAATAGAAGTCAGGTGAAAGTATGAGCGATTCACAA
>JAUZPT010000549.1 GCA_030705745.1 Bacillota bacterium
AAGTGTTCCATCCATCGTCGACATAACTGAGTCCAATTTTAGGATTAAAGAAGTCATAATTATTCCTGACAAGGAGATCGGGATTATCTTCAAAGCCATTGATGTCATATTTCACGTGCCGGTATTGCAGATCCAAATATCCGTTCCATCTTTTGGAAAATCTTTGCAACAGCTTCGCGTAACTGTTGAAATCATTTTTGAAAGCGTCGTGGTTATACCACACGTCAGGACCAGTGAGACCATGTTCGGCCCAGATCAGTTTCCCGTAATGATCTCCCTCATACTTTGTATAGGCGCCCCCAATGGTGAGTTCCGTTTTATCGTTATGATATTGCAATGAAAAAATATCTCCATAAAAGTTGTTATTTAGCCACAATTGCCGGATAAAATCAGAAGTAAAAATCGTATCAGGACCAATAACGGGAAATGGCAGATTGTACAGACCATAGGATTGATTTGCCCTGTATTCCTCATAATATCCCTTTCCCTTCGTTAAAAAGATTGCCGTGTTAAAGGAAAGATGATCTGTAAAGTGATGCGTGTAAAATAATTGATAGTGATCCTGCCAGTAGTTGTCGGTTTCATTATCATAAGGCTCACCTGGCTTTTCTGTGCCTGCGTAATTTATCGTCCGGTTACCTGCTTTCAGATCAGCCTCGGTGATTCCATACCACGCCTGGTAGGTCTTTTCATATCCTTTAAACAGGTTGAACCGAAGTATATTTTTGTCGCTCACATATGCTCCCGAAAAATAGAATGACCTTAGTTTTGAAAAAGCCCTGTCAATAAATCCGTCGCTGGTGATGTTTGACATGCGCATGTCGAGAGTAAAATGCCTGCCGATCATGCCACTTCCCGCTTTCAAAGTATTCTTCCATGTATCGAAAGATCCATAACTGTTATTGAATTCCGCGTAAGCTTTGCGATTTATTTCATTGGTGCTGAAATTTATCGTAGCACCAAAAGCTCCTGCACCGTTAGACGAACTTCCAACTCCCCGCTGAATCTGGATGCTGTTCACGGAAGAAGCAAAATCAGGGAGGTCTACGAAAAAAGTTCCCTGGCTTTCCGCGTCGTTATAGGGAATACCATTTAAGGTGACATTAATGCGGGTGGCATCTGTACCACGAATTCGAATGCCGGTATATCCCACACCGTTGCCTGCATCGGCATCAATGACTACCGAAGGCGTTTGACTTAACAAAAAAGGGAGGTCTTGCCCGAGATTCTCTTTTTCAATTTCTTTTTTTGACAGGTTGGTTTTTGTAACCGGGGCACGATCGGCAGCCCGCACAGCCTTGACTTCTACCGGTGACAGGCTGTAAAAGCTATCTTTTTCGGCGGGCTTTTCCTGACCAAACATGAAGCAACAACGAATCAACCAAAAAGACGCGACACAAATCCTCTTCATTTTTTAAATTTTTGTTGAGCCATGATCCGATCAGGAAACGCTAGTCATTACTGACGCGAATATCCTGATCATCGGGTTCATGAATCGATTTAAAATGAGAGGGAAATGCAGGAGAGAAGAGAGAGCAATTTGGTGGTCACCTTCCTTCGCAGGCATTACCCTGATCAGGTTCTGCGGGTATGATCTCAGACCCATCGCGGCAGGCGGATGGGACACCCCGGGAACT
>JAUZPT010000055.1 GCA_030705745.1 Bacillota bacterium
ATCCGGTTGCGGCAAAACGACAACAGGAAGAACCATAATTGGCCTAAATAAAGCTACTTCTGGAGAAATAATCTTTCAAGGTAAGGATCTGGCAAAACTAAACCGCAGTGAATATCATGAATATCGTCGTGATATCCAAATGATTTTTCAGGATCCGTATTCTTCATTAAATCCAAGAAAGCGTGTATTGGATATCGTTGCCGAGCCACTGCGTAACTTTGAAAGATTATCCGCGACAGAAGAAAGGCAAAAGGTGCAGTATTACATAGAAAAAGTCGGATTAAACCCTGAAGCGATTTATAAATATCCGCATGAGTTTTCAGGTGGACAGAGGCAACGGATTGGAATTGCCCGTGCTCTTACATTGAATCCAAAATTGATTATCGCCGATGAACCGGTGTCTGCACTTGATGTTTCAGTTCAGGCGCAAGTATTAAATTTTATGCAGGATATACAAAAAGAGTTTAATTTAACATATCTATTTATTAGCCATGATTTAGGGATTATTCAACATATGTGTGACCGTATAGGCATAATGTACCGAGGCCAATTTGTGGAGCAAGGTACAAGTCAAGAAATATACTCAAATCCACAGCATATCTATACGAAGAGATTAATTTCCGCTATTCCAGATATTAATCCGGAAAACAGGGAAAGACAGGCAGAACTTCGACAAGAAATAACTAAGGAATATAAACAGTCATACGATAAATATTTTAATGCTGAGGGGAAAGTTTATAAGCTCAAACCAATTTCGGAAACACATTCAGTTGCGCTGCCATAGAAAGGGGATTATATAAAAATGTTGAAATTTATATTGCGCAGATTCTTAATCATGATCCCTCAGCTAATTATTTTAAGTATCCTGATTTTTGCCCTTGCTAAAGCAATGCCAGGTGATGCATTAACAGGCCAATTGGCAAGTAGTCCTAAAATGGATGCACAAACCCTTATGGAGTTGAAACAAAAGCTGGGGCTGCTCGACCCTCCGTATGTACAATATTTAAGATGGATGAAAGGACTCCTACATGGAGACCTAGGGATGTCAGTCATCCATCAAACACCTGTAACTCAATTATTGGCTGGAAGGATAGGAAATACGCTTCTTTTATCCTTCGCGATCCTAATCCTTAGTTACCTCATAGCGATACCCCTAGGTATTATAGGGGGGAGATGGACTAACTCATGGGCAGATAAAATGATTGTTGGGTACAATTATTTAACGTATGCAACTCCATTATTCATTTTTGCATTACTTATGTTATTTATTTTCGGATTTGTTCTTGGATGGTTTCCGAGCGGTGGAAGTGTTGACATTAGAGTCGAAGATGGCTCATTTGCTTACTATATGAGTAAATTAAATCACCTTATACTTCCTGCATTCTCAGGAGCTATAGTAAGTACGACAATAACGATTCAATATTTGCGAAATGAAATTATCGATACAAAGATAAAAGATTTTGTTAAAACTGCCAGAGCAAAAGGTGTGAATGAATCCAATGTGTATACACGCCATATTTTACGAAATTCTTTTCTGCCAATTGCAGCTTTTCTAGGCTATGAAATTGTCTATTTAATTGGCGGCTCAGTCTTTTTGGAATCCATTTATGGATATCCAGGAATTGGGCAGTTGTTTGTTGCCTCCATTTCACAGCGTGATTTTAGCGTCGTTACAGCTCTTGTTATGATATCAGGTCTGGCTACACTTATAGGTACTTTACTATCGGATATCATCTTAAGTGCTGTAGATCCGCGAATCAGAATTGAATAACAAGAGGAGAGGAGGACAATCATGAAAGTTGAACTTGCAAAACCGAATCCACCAAAAGTGAAGAGTGCTAAAAGCTCCGGCCCATTTTCAATTATGTGGCGGGAAATCGTTAAAGATAAACTTGCGTTAGGATCCCTAATCCTTTTGGGACTTATATTAATCATTGTTTACGGAGCATCCCTCTTGTTGGATCAAGAGAAAATCGTAACGGTAGATTTATTGTCAATTTATGATCCTCCATCTGCTGCCCATTTACTTGGCACGGATTACGGGGGAAGAGACATTCTGGGACAATTGATTATCGGTGCCAAGAATTCATTTACAATTGGTTTTTTTATTACAATAATAGCCGGCTGTATCGGTCTTTCAGTAGGCTTATGTGCAGGTTACTTTGGGGGAAAGGTTGATAATATCATCATGCGTATTATCGATTTCGTATTAATTCTTCCAACATTAATGTTAATTATCGTATTTGTTTCCATCGCACCAACATACAATGTCTACTCTTTTATAATGATCATGAGTGCATTCCTATGGACAGGCAAAGCCAGGTTAATTAGATCAAAAACTCTTGCCGAAAGAGAGCTTGATTATGTAAATGCATCTAAAACGATGGGTACACCTGACTGGAAAATTATCTTCAGAGAAGTGCTGCCCAATTTAAGTTCTATAATCATTGTTAATTTAACGCTAAACCTTGCAGGAAACATTGGAATAGAGTCAGGTTTAACGTTCCTGGGATTTGGTTTGCCTGAAAGTACTCCAAGTCTAGGGACTCTCGTTAGTTACGCATCCAATCCGGATGTTCTTCAAAATAAGTGGTGGATCTGGTTACCCGCCTCAGTACTTATTTTAGTATTGATGCTGTGTATAAATTTTATCGGGCAAGCATTAACACGCGCGGCCGATGCAAGACAAAGGTTAGGGTAAAGTAACTCGCCAATTGGAGAGCCTTTAGCCAAAGACAGTGGCGTAGTTGAAATTATGCGTTCAGAATAATAGGAAATGAATTCTGAATAGCTAAAAAAGGGGGAAAAGCAGGATGAAGAAGAAGAGTATATTAAAGTATGCAACTCCTTTAGTCGCACTTGGACTGCTGTTATCAGCATGCAGCAGTTCAACAGGAGGAAATTCGTCACCTTCAAACAGCAAGAAAGTTGAAGATACAAGCAAGTTTGCATTTAAGGTGAAGAATACGAAGGCAGCAATCGATACTGGCAGCCTTAACTATGCATTAGTTTCGGATACTCCATTCGAGGGCACTTTGAACTACGCGTACTATACAGGAGAACCAGATGCGGAAGTTCTTCAATTCTTTGATGAGCCCCTATTCTCAACGGATGGTGACTACCGATTCACAAATGACGGTGCGGCATCGTACGAAATGTCTAATAACAACAAGACTATTACTGTAAAAATAAAGGACAATGTTAATTGGACAGATGGTCAGCCGGTTAAAGCTGAGGACTATGAATACTCATTCCTCGTAATTGGCAACAAAGATTATACAGGTGTCCGCTACGGTGATGCAATTATCCAAAGCATCGTAGGCATGAAGGAATACCATGAAGGTAAAGCAAAGAACATTTCTGGTATCAAAATCCTGAATGACAAAACACTTTCAATCACTTTTACACAAGCAAACCCTTCATTATTGACTGGTTTATGGGCATATGCAATGCCTAAGCATTACTTAGGAAATATTCCGATTAAAGATCTAGCGAAAAATGACAAAATTCACAAAACTCCAATTGGTTTTGGAGCATTCAAGATTAAAAAGATTGTTCCAGGAGAATCAGTGGAATTCGTACGTAACGATGATTATTATCATGGGAAGCCTAAATTACAATCTATAGTCTTAAAAGTTGTCAACCCTAAAGTTATTTTGCAGTCATTGAAAAAAGGCGATGTTGATATCGCAACATTCCCTACAGACCAATACCCATCAGCAAAGAATTCGAAAAATTTCCAATTTGTGGGTAAAAATGAGTTAGCATACAGCTATATAGGTTTCAAGTTAGGACATTGGGATGCAAAGAAAAATGTGAACGTAATGGATAATCCAAAGTTCCAGGATGTACGTTTACGCCAGGCTATGGCTTATGCGTTGGATGAAAAATCTGTTGGAGACAAAATTTATAATGGCTTACGTTTCCCAGCTACTTCACTTATTCCGCCTGCATTCGCTACTTATTCAAGCAAGAATGCTGATTCAATTGGTTTCGATCCAAAAAAAGCAAAAAAATTATTGGATGAAGCCGGCTACAAAGATGTAGATAAAGATGGACTTCGAGAAGATCCTAGTGGCAAGAAGTTCCACATTAATTATTTGGCAATGAGCGGTGGAGATATTGCTGAACCACTTGCAAAATTCTATATTCAAAGCTGGAGAAAAGTTGGATTGGATGTTTCACTTGTTGATGGACGCTTAGCAGAATTCAACTCCTTCTATAAAATGGTAGAAGATGACGATCCAAAAGTTGACGTTTATGCCGGTGCATGGGGTACTGGTACTGACGTAGATCCATATGGCTTATACGGAAGAGACGTACCATACAACTATTCTCACTTTGTAAGCGACAAGAACGATCAGTTGTTAAAGGACGGCCATTCAGAAAAAGCGTTTGACCCGGCCTTCCGTAAGAAAACTTACGACGAGTGGCAAAAATATATGAATGATCAAATGCCTATCATTCCAACGTTATTCCGTTATGAAATCACTGCTGTAAACAATCGTGTTACAAATTACACAGTAGATCCTAAAGATTCAAGTTTTATTTGGTCTACAGTCGGCGTTTCAAGCGACACTCCAGCTACAGAATAATTTTTTATGGGAGATGGTCCATATGGATCATCTCTTTTTGTTCTGATTTTTTAATCTAAACATATACATAGAAAAAAATAGGACAGGTTTAAGAATGGTCATAAAAATGAGGTGCAGTCGCCATGGTGTTTAGGATATTTTTTTGGCTGATTGGGTTTGGCATGGCGGTATCAGGCGGTATAAGCATGATTGCGTTTTTGAACATCATGACAGCAGGATATTCTTTTGCAGAATATATTAAATTCATAGTTGATAAACCGATTAGTTATTTGCTCCCAATTGGGGTAGCCATACTTTCGTGCAGTATTTTTTATCCTGAAAAAAAAACGGATTATGTTTAAGCTAAAAAAAGAAAAAAGGAATAAATTAACTTCCACCTGCCCATACTGAGTGATAAATAGTTTCGTGAAGTGAGGGGTAAAGCTATGTTGTATCTTCATGATGTCTGGGTGAACTGGTTTGAAGGCGAAGAAAACGGCTACAATATTTGCCACTTTCATGAATGGCGCAAAGACGATGGTATAGAACTGCTTGATCAAGTTCCACTTCTCAAGATTGAATCCATTTTGTTTAATTACATTGAAAATGACCTAGCTGAAATGCCTCAACCATTGTTGGATGAAATTTTTCAAAAAGCTTTTTTGCGAAAAAATCATGAACGGGTTCAGTTGGATTATTGTTTTGTCGTAACCGATGGTACAGGCATATTAGCAGTTGATACGATTGGATATAACGTGCCGATACGAAAAAGTCGACTCATTCCTCGTCAGGAGCAGCTGGTTTATGAAATGATAGAAAACCAAGACACCAAAACCTATAAGTTCCACCCGGAATTTGACGCTAAGGGCTTTCATATACTGTCACCGGAGCCGCTGTTAATGGCGGGACTGACCAGAAAGGAAAGACAGCTCAAACAATTATTGTTTATGGCATTGGACCAACTGCAATCCTCCGACAATGAAGCGGAAGTCAGGTATTGGTTTACTGAGTGGTGCCCGGAACGATATCCAGACATTCAGGAAATGAGTTTTAGGAATGCGTGGGAGCGATTGTTTGAGGAAACAAAGCATGGGTGGTCAAAGAAACATGAACAATTTTGCGAAAATATAATAAAGGGCCAGCCATTTTTTGAAAAGCTTTGGGAAATGGAGCAAGGCCCGAGAGTAAACTAAGAGCGTGCACCCATGAAACTTGGGTGCACGCTCTTTAATTTTAGCATTGCTAATCAGTATTGATGATAACACGTTGTTTGGCTCTTTCGTGTGAAACACTCGTTTCATACGCTTTTCAGCTCTAAATTTCAATAAAATATTACCGTTTCCTACCTAATCCCATCGCATTCTCCATTTTTTTGAGCATTTTATTGGCTTCAGCGTTGGCTTTTTCTGCACCTTTATCAAGAATTTCATCGAGCTCAGTTGAATCAAGTAATTCGTGATAACGGTCCTGAATCGGTTTAAGTGCATTGATGACTACTTCAGTAAGACCGGCTTTAAAGTCTCCATAGCCCTTGCCATCGTATAATGCTTCTATTTCAGCGATCGATTTGCCACCAAGTATGGAATAAATGGAAAGTAAATTGGTGATTCCTGGTTTGTTTTCTTTATCATACTTAATGATGCCAGAGGAATCGGTCACAGCACTTTTAATTTTCTTTTCGATTGTTTTTGGATCATCCAAGAGGGAGATAAAAGCCTTTTTGTTAGGATCCGACTTGCTCATTTTCTTCGTAGGCTCCTGTAACGACATAACTCGTGCACCTACTGTAGGAATCCGTACTTCAGGGATAATGAAAATATCATTGTATTTTTTATTAAAGCGCTCTGCCAAATCTCTTGTCAGCTCCAGATGTTGTTTCTGGTCTTCTCCAACAGGTACTAAATCCGTTTTGTACAACAGGATATCAGCAGCCATTAATGGAGGATAAGTAAGCAATCCGGCAAGAACAGCTTCTTTACCCGATGATTTATCCTTGAACTGTGTCATTCTCTCAAGTTCACCCATGTATGCAACGCATTGCATCATCCAACCTGCCTGTGCATGCGCCGGAACTTCCGATTGAATGAAAAGAGTCGCTTTGTTAGGATCGATCCCAACCGCAATATATAATGCTGCAAGACTGCGAATGTTTTTGCGAAGTTCTAACCGGTCTTGCGCTACAGTAAGAGCATGCTCGTCAACGATGCAAAAATAACAATTGTATTCATCCTGCAGCTCAACGAATTGCTTCAGCGCTCCAATATAGTTGCCTAGGGTAATCGTTCCACTCGGCTGAATGCCTGAAAAAATGGTTTTCATTAATACTCCTCCTTAAAAATAAGCTAAAAATTTACGCAAAAAGACCATTCATCCCTATAAACATAGGGACGAATGGTCCGCGGTGCCACCCTAATTACTCTAAAAAAAGAGTCTCTTTACCCCGAAATTTCGGGAGCCATTTTAACGCAAGGCATACGCCGGAACATACATGTTTGATTCAAACAGTTCCTTTCCGGTGCTCCAAAGTCCATTCCGTATTGATTCGTGTTTGTTCCCACCAGCCACAAACTCTCTTAAACGAATGTAAATACGTACTATTCTTTATCGTCGCTTTTTTATTAGATATTATAATGGATAGTTCTAATGAATTCAAGGGATCTAAACATAGTAAATACATAAAGAAATAAACATAAAAAAACCGATGATTAATCCATGCACTAGCAAAGGCTTTTGATCAATCGCAACAAGCTCTGATAATGGAGTGATTTCCGTCAATTTTTGTTTCTCCTGACCATGTGTTCTTGAAAAAGTTACACGAAAGGAAGCGGAAATCGCATCATAAAAACCACTATGGATGGTGTAAATTAATAATGAAGTTAATAGTAGGATTGCCGATAGAAAAAAAGAAATATTAATATAACTTAATAACGTCACCCGATGATAAAAAACGAGGGCGATGGACAGGATAAGTACTTGTGAGGCACAAGCCATCAGGATTCCATTTTTGAGCCTTTTGTTCAAAAAAAAACCCCCTAAAATATAGTATCAAGGATTTATTATACCATAATGAATTCTAAATAAATTAAAAAAAATGTTGCGAAAATGTAAATTTTCGCAATAAAATAATGTACATTTTATTTTATTTATGTATAATAAAGAATGAATCAAGTATTCAGAAAAATAGAAAAAGGGGGCTCCACGAGTGAAGAATTCAAAATTTTCACTGCTTTTAGTTCTAACACTAGTATTGAGCTTGTTTTTATCAGCATGTTCAGGTTCTAGTGACAAGAAAAACAACAATTCAGGTAGTAAAACAGCAAAAGCTCCAGAACAAGTACTTAACGTATTAGAATCAGCTGAAATCCCTACAATGGACAGCGTTATGGCACAAGACGTTATGAGTTTCACAATGTTAAATGCTGTAAATGATGGATTATACCGTTTAGATCAAAATAATAACGTTATTCCTGCTGTTGCTGATGGTATGCCTGTACCAAATGCTGACAAAACTGTTTACACGATTAAATTGAAAAAAGATACTAAATGGTCAAATGGCGACCCTGTAACAGCCCATGACTTTGTATTCGCATGGCAACGTGCAATTGATCCAAAAACTGCTTCTCCATATGGACCATACTATATGGAAGATAAAATTAAAAATGCAACTGAAATCGCAAATGGCAAGATGAAGCCAAGTGAACTAGGAATCAAAGCAGTGGATGATTATACATTAGAGGTTACTCTAGTAAAACCGCTTCCTTATTTTGAATCTTATATCACATTCCAATTATTCTATCCTGAAGATCAAAAATATGTAGAATCACAAGGCAAAGATTATGCTAAGGATGCTGCACATGTTCTTTACAACGGACCATTTACAATGACTAAGTGGGACGGCCCGCAAGGAACTGAATGGACTTTAGCGAAAAACGATAATTACTGGGATGCAAAAGATGTTTCTTTAAAAACAATCAACTTTAACGTTTCAAAAGATCCACAAGCTTCTGCAAATGCATTTGAAGCAGGACAGGCAGATATCACGCCAAAGCTTGCTCAAAAAGCAATTATTTCACAATATCAAGGATCTAAATCATTGGTTCAATACATGGAGCCAACGGTTTGGTGGCTAAAAATGAATGAAAAGAATCCTGCTTTGAAGAATTCCGATATCCGCCATGCGATTGCATTGTCAATCGATAAACAAGCATTGGTTGACAATGTATTGGCAAATGGTTCAAAAGTAGCTGATTATATCGTTGCAAAAGATTTCACTTCTTTAAACGGAAAAGATTTCCGTGAAGATAGCAATAAATTTTTGCAAACAGACAAGAAAAAAGCTCAGGAATACTGGAAAAAAGGCTTAGCGGAATTAGGCAAAAAAGATCTTTCAATTTCGTATGTTGGCCAAGATACAGATACAGCTAAATTGACTGATGCTTTCATCAAGGACCAATTAGAAAAAAATCTTCCAGGCATCAAGATTAACATTGAAAGTGTTCCATTCAGTGTACGCCTTGACCGTGAAGATAAACAACAATACGATTTGTTAATGGGCGGTTGGGGTCCTGACTACCAAGATCCAATGACATTTATGGATCTTTGGGCATCGGATAGCCAACAACAGCACATGAGCTATGTTAATCCAAAGGTAGATGCATTGATTAAGCAAGCAGGCAATGAATTGGCTGCAAAACCGGATGAACGCTGGAAGGCTCTTCAGGATGCAGAGAAAATTATTTTAGAAGACGATGCAGCAATCGCTCCATTGTATCAGCGTTCAGTAAACTTGTTGATCGCTCCTAAAGTAAAAGGTTTTGTACATCATCCAGTCGGTGCAGATTACAGTTTGCAATGGATCAAAATTACAAACGATAAATAATAGTAAGCCGCTTTAAACAATCAAATAAAAAGAGAGTATATCGTTGAATATACTCTCTTTTTACCTGTAAGGGAATTGTCGAACAATGTCGAATATTAAAATAAATAGGAGGTGTGGGCATGTTAAAGTATATTCTTCAAAGAACTATTTATATGATCATAACGTTATTCATAGTTGTCTCATTAACATTTTTCCTGATGAAGTTAATACCAGGCACTCCATTTTCGAATGCTGGAAAATTGTCACATGATCAGCTGCAAATCATGATAGACAAGTATGGCTTAAATCAGCCAATCCCGGTCCAATACTTTCATTACGTTGTAAATATGGCCAAAGGGGATATGGGTATTTCATTCCAATTCAACAACACGCCTGTATCAAAGCTAATCGCACTTCGGATAGGGCCATCTGCAGTTCTAGGCTTTCAGGCTATGGTGGTAGGATCATTACTTGGCATCATACTCGGAGTTTTATCGGCCCTTAGGCAAAATACGTGGGTTGATTATGGCTCTACTTTAATTGCAGTCGCAGGTAAATCAATACCTTCATTTATTTTTGCTGGCTTGATGCAGTATTACATTGCTGTTAAATTAGGGTGGCTTCCTGTCATGTTCTGGAGAGGACCTGAATATACAGTATTGCCTACGATTGCATTGGCTATGTTTCCAATTTCAATTGCAGCGCGGTTTATGCGTACTGAAATGATTGAAGTTCTTGGTTCGGATTATATTACTTTGGCTAAGGCAAAGGGTGCAAGCTTTTATGAAATTTCAGTAAAACATGCATTAAGGAACGCTTTAATCCCGGTTATTACAGTCATGGGTCCGCTAGCAGTATCACTAATGACAGGCTCGCTTGTCATAGAACGAATCTTTGGCATACCAGGATTAGGTGAACAATTTGTTAAAGCGATTGTTGTAAATGATTATCCAGTAATCATGGGGACGAATATTCTTTTTGCATTTTTATTTGTCGTAATTATTTTAGTGGTTGATATCCTTTACGGTGTCATTGATCCACGTATTCGAATTTCGGGAGGGAAATCTTAGTGAACTATAATGAAAAAGTGATTTCCCCAGATTTGTTCGAGCCGGCTCATGTCGATTCGTCCAAAAGTGAAAAAATAGCAAAGCCAAGCCTGACATTTTGGCAGGATGCATGGCTTCGTGTCCGAAAAAACAGAGGGGCTGTTATTAGTTTAGTTATAACGGCACTTTTAGCAATTATGGCATTTGTCGGACCGTTAATGACTCCATATGCATATGACACTCAAAATACAAAGAATTCTGATCTGCCTCCTCGAGTACAGGGATTGGAACATATCAGCTGGCTTCCATTTGAGGGTACGTTAAAGATGAGAGATGGAAGAACCATACACCCGTATGAAACCGGGAATGTGAAAGAATATTATTGGTTTGGAACAGATACATTGGGACGCGATCTTTTTGCGCGCATTTGGAAAGGTACGCAAATTTCCTTATGGATTGCCTTTATTGCCGCAATTATCGATATGGTTATAGGGGTTGCCTATGGCGCAATTTCGGGGTATGTTGGAGGCCGTGTAGATAGTGTCATGCAGCGGATTCTCGAAGTATTGGTGGGAATTCCTAACCTGATCATTGTTGTATTAATGATTCTGGTTTTAAAACCCGGTATTATACCGATCATTATTGCAATAAGCATCACTGGCTGGATTAGTATGGCACGGGTAGTTCGTGCACAAGTACTTAAATTGAAAAACCAGGAATTCGTATTGGCAGCTAAGAC
>JAUZPT010000550.1 GCA_030705745.1 Bacillota bacterium
TACTTAACAACCCGAAAGGGATCTCCAAAGTAATCACAGATGTACTAAATGCCATCCGGACCGTCTTGAAGAACAACGGTCAATACTAATTCGCTTGAATGGGCGGGAAGAACGCTTCCCGCCCATCTTTAAAAACGAATTCTATCGACGGAAAAAGCAGCTTTATGCTGTTTACGCCATGGATATATATATTAAACTTTTGGTTTGCCCCGAGATTTAAAATGGAGGTGCTTTCTATGGCAGTCAACAAGATGACCAAACACCGACTCAATCAGTACATTTTTATTTATTCAGTCCTTGCCCCGATCCTATTTTTATTCGGCGTAATTCGTATTTTCCCGATGATCAATACCGTCATATTGAGCTTTCAATCCTGGAATCTAATCCGTCCCGATAAAATCTTTGTCGGCTTGCTAAATTACGAACAGATCTTTTCTGACCCAATGTTCTTGGAATCCACCAAAAATACGGTAGGATTTGTTATCTTAGTTGTCGGTATCGGGATTCCACTGGCCTTATTCTTCGCCAATCTGGTTCAGGAAAGCAAGAAATTAAGGGGCTTTTACGAGTCAGTCTTTTTCTTCCCCACTATTGCTACCATGGTTTCCGTATCCCTGGTATGGAAATGGATGTATGATGCATCATATGGCTTTTTCAACTATCTGCTCTCCTTGGTCGGTATCGCTAAAATCGGCTGGCTGACCACGCCGGATATGGCTCTAATCTCCATCAGTATTATGACCATCTGGAAGACCTTGGGCTATAATATGATGATCTTCTTGGTAGGATTAAGGGCAATCGATATTTCGTATTATGAGGCAGCCGAGATCGACGGTGCTAACCGCTGGCAAAAGTTTCGTTTTGTGACATTACCCCTCCTAAAACCAATTACTTTATTTATCTTTGTTATGTCGATCCTAAACACCATGATGTCATTTACCCAATTTTATGCAATGACCAGTGACAATCAAGGTTCACCCGGAGCAATGGTATCGGTGCTGGTCTACGACATTTATCAACGTGCATTCGTATTCCACAACATGGGCCCGGCGTCTGCCGAAGCTATCTTGCTATTTATTGGAGTGTTGTTCGTAACCATCATCCAGTTTAGAATCGCTAAGGATTAAAGGAGGATAAACCTATGAATATCAATATAAAACTTAATAACCGCCTTTTTCTGATAATCACTCATTTTGTGTTGGTCCTCGGCGCTATTTCCATCCTGTGGCCTTTCTTCTGGATGATATCCACCGCCGTTAAACCAACTCCGGAAATTTTACGAATTCCGCCACAGCTGATCCCTTCGCAACTCGACTGGTCGCATTTAACCGGCGTCTTTCGGGATGTACCTATGCTGCGGTTCTTCTTCAACAGTATTTTAGTAGCCAGTATCGGTACAATCGCGATCTTAATTACTTCTTCATTGGCCGGTTTCATCTTTGCAAAGTATGATTTTCCCGGCAAAAAGTTTTTGTTTTTTCTGATTCTCGCTACATTAATGGTACCAGTTCAACTCTATATGATCCCGCTTTATGATATAGTCTTAAAGTTTAACTTGGTTAATACATATTGGGGGATTATCTTCCCCGGAATCATCAGTAGTTTTGGAACCTTTTTCTTGAAACAA
>JAUZPT010000551.1 GCA_030705745.1 Bacillota bacterium
CCGGCAATGCTTGGCGTATGGTGAGCATAACCCCATGTCTGATTAGTCAGGTATCGCTCAAAGGTCATCAAGGATATCAAGAATAAACTGGACACAATACTTACCCAAGTGGAAGCCAATGTAAATATCTCAAAAAGGATGATGGCAATTAACGGTGCGTAGACGGGCATCTGATCTGGCATTGAGTTAATGGAGACCAATGCCAGAAAACCCCGTAAAACCAGTCCGGTCGCAGTCAACCAATCAACGGTGACAATACGAGTGAGTACGGCTAGAAGAAATGATACGATAAGAATAATCAGAAACTGCGTCTGCCAATAGAATGGAACTCCCACCGGCTTATTTAATAAAAAAAGATTCCACGCCAGGCCATAAATCAATAAGTTTAGCGCGAGCACACTGACACGTATTAAGGCAGAAAATCGTGCCATCGTTTCTCCTAAATTACGCCATGCTCTATGGCATATTTTACCGTTTGAACACGATCCCTTAAACCGAGCTTACTATAGATATTACTGACATGATTGCGAACAGTTCCTTCAGTCAAAAATAACTTTTCTGCGATTTCTTTATTATCATGTCCCAGGGCAAGCAGGCGGAAAACATCAAATTCTCTAGGAGTTAACATATCTTGTACCTCAGATAGCCGAAGTTGCGGTTCGACCGTTCCAGGGATATTGTTTAGCTTATTTACCAGCTTCGCTGCAATACTAGAAGCCATTAACACTCCGCCATTGTAAACGGTCAAAATGGCCGTTTCGACTTCTGCCGGTTGAATATCTTTCAAAAGATAACCCGCGGCACCCAGCTTCAGCGCTTCAAATACATACTCATCCTCACTAAAAGTCGTCAACATAATTATTTTTGATTCGGGGCATTTTTCCCGTACCAATCTTGCACTTTCAACCCCATCCATAACGGGCATACGGACATCCATCAGGATAATATCCGGCCGCAGTTTCACAGCCATTTGCCAGCCTTCTTCGCCGTTACAAGCTTGCCCCACAATTTTAATATTGGGGTTACGAATTTCCACGATCGAACTTAAGCTTTCTCGGAAAAGCTTTTGGTCGTCTACAAGCAACACTCGGATTGTTTCCGTAGTAGTTTCCTTCCTTCTTTCACAAAGAAGTCGTAATCTTTAAATTCGACTTACAAATCAAACTTCCTCCCTTTATACACCTTATACACCGGTGCAAAAGCAAGAGGTCTGCCGTTTATTTGGCAGACCTCCGACAATGAATTAGGAGGACTCTATTATTTGTTACCTAATGCTTTTTGAGCTTCATCCGTTCCAATGTTTTGAGTGGTTACTGAAAACACACCGGTGTCGATGAATTCTTTGATGGGTTTTCCCTTGATCTTATTCCAAGCGGTTTTCACGCCCATATAGCCCATGTTGAAAGGGCTTTGAACCATAATTGCCTGATAAACGCCTTTTTTGACATATTCTTGGAGAATCGGAGCGCCATCGAAACCAATGGCGACAATTTTTCCGGCTTTGCCAGCGTCGGAAATCGCTTTGCCAACGCCGATCGCCGTCGGTTCATTAGCAGCGAATACCGCTTTCAGATCCGGATTGGCAGATAATACGTCGGTCATTTGATTTAAAGCTTTTGCAGAGTC
>JAUZPT010000552.1 GCA_030705745.1 Bacillota bacterium
AATGAGTTTTTCTCGCTTGATGCGGCTAGCGTTAGCCGGTAGACAAATACGAAACGGAACGCCCAGTTGTTGTGCTGCCTGTGCGACGGCGAGGGCATGATTTCCAGCTGATGCGGCAATCACGGTCTGGCCTTTTTCCATATTCTTCAGTGCATTGAGAGCACCACGAAATTTGAAGGAACCGGTGTGCTGTTGAAATTCCAATTTGGCATAAACGGGAACTCCGACAATCTGTTCGAGCCAAATCAAGCGTTTGATCGGGGTTCTAAGCGTTGCGCCAACGGTATTTTCAAGTGCAAGAAGGGTTGATGCTCTATAGCTTATTTTTTTTGTCATAGAATTTTAGTGCTCCGAATTTGCTACAGCAACAATGCTGATCATGATGATGGAAATGCCGATGAGTTTTATGAAGCTTAAATGTTCGCCAAAAATTGCCGATCCAAAAATGGCAGCTGTTACAGGTGCGAGGAGCAGGATTAAGGCACCATAGCTTGCGGAAATTTTTCCTAAGGAATAAGCAAGAAATCCTTGTCCCATCAGATGCACGAAAATGGCTAGCCCGGAAACGCTGATCCAGTCGTTTTTCGTTAAGGGCCAAAATGATTCGTTAAAAAGAACGCTAAAAATGCCCATTCCAATTAAAGTAACCACCCCTGTCCAAAACATTAGGAATCCTGTAGGTAAATGTCCCCGGATCTTTTTAACAGCGATGACATATGCTGTGACCATGAGTCCTGTGAAAAGGGCGATAACATCACCGATTAAATTGCTCATACTGATAGTAAAGCTTTCACCAACAAGCAGCATGCACCCTGAAAATCCAAAAATTGCAGCGACGTTCGTGCGCAAGGTTATTTTTTCAGAAAAAATAATCCACATAAATAAGGGGACAAAAAATGCGGATGTGTTGTTGAGGAGTGTCGCATTTACGATGACTGTATAGTCAATGGACCAATTCCAAAAGGCTAAATCGACGGCGAATAACAACCCCGCCAAGACTATTGTCAGGTAATCGTTTCTTGTAAGAGTTTGTTTTTTATCTGTATTTTTTTCTCTCTCACAAACCATCCACACATACATTAGAGGAAGGGCAAAAAGGAGTCGATAGAAACCCGTCGTCATCGGACCTAAATCAGAAGCTCGTACGAAGATGCCCGAGAATCCAACGAGTATGCCGCCTAAGCACGCGATTAAAATTGAAAACAGAGGGGGCGATTTATTATTATTTACTGTGGACATAATTTCCAGATCAATGAGATCTTAAAAAGTAAAACTGTGCATATTAGTTTCCTCGTCAGCGGCTGATCAATGTTATCTGAAGCTACTATTCAAAAGATAGAACCAAACGCCTTCGCAGAAAAAGTCACTTTGTTAAGTCAGTCTGATTTACCGCGTCCGGAAGTTTATCCTATGCAAAAGCAATGGGCTGCTTTATTCGTTCTCAAATTTCGGATATTCAAATATAAAAACACGAATTTTCAGCACGTAGGTTGGGTTAGCTTTATCAACCCGGCATTCTTAGCAAGAAATGCAAAGTTTAATGAGACAGGTCGATGCAATATTATTGCACCCCGGTTCATAGAAACAATCCGGTCGGACAACGGGCGCTAAATCGT
>JAUZPT010000553.1 GCA_030705745.1 Bacillota bacterium
GACGCCTATATCGATTGGCTTTTAGAGACCTATGGATTGACGCCCGAAGAGCTTGATTATTACACAAAATAATTTTTAAACTGAACATATGGAGGGTTTAATATGAGTTTTGATTGGCTGAGAAAACGCTTAAAAGAACAAATCGAAGACGGTTCTAACACGATGCCGGATGCTGCACCGGCAATTACCCCTGCGGTAAACATTCCTGCACCGAAAACAGACACAACGGTCAGCACACCCAAAATCGATCCGAAAACGGGAGCGAACGGGGCAAAAGTATTTTCGGATATCACTGCGAAAAGACCGATGTTAGGAGAAAACAGCATAAACGATTTGATTGACGCCTACAATGCCGGTTACAACGGAACGGATATAAATGAAGAAATAAAGGAGAATGCCCACGCAGGGGATTATACGTCGGAAATCGAGGCGGTCATTAACGCGGGGCTTCAGGACGCGAAAGATTCGGTTGAAGCTGCGGCAAAAGCACCGAGCGTTGAAAATTCGAAAGCAGCCATTCCGAGCGTGAATATTCCGGAAAATAATGTTCCAAAGGACCTTGACAATCTGGAAAATTTAAGCTACACTCCGAGTACGACTTTAGGGGACATTGGCACGGATAAAAATGCGGATGATTCAAAATCCTCAAATTGGTCAAAGTATGGGACCAGAAATTGGGATCAAGATTATAATTACATCGAAGACATGATGTTTTTAAACGGAGCGGAAAGCAGCAGTGACCCTGAGGTTCAAAAAGCATATCAATATCTTGCGAATTACGAAAACAGGGATAAGAAAATTCCGGATGAAATTATGGAAACATTTAAGACATTCATGGAAAATGTAAGTAGCGGTAAAAATAATGCTGACATGAAAATACAAATGGCATTACAATATGTAAAGGATCCCAAAAACCAAGGGAAAATTTCACCGGATACTGTAAAAGCAGTTATGAATAAAACCCCTGATTTGGATATTCAAACATTGCGTGATGATCAGATAAAGCGTTCACAGGGAATCGCACTTGGAGATGCAGACGTTAATTATTTTGATTACAACGATTTAAAAAACAGAAACGATTTTAATCCCTTCCACAGTCCTACGGATCATTATCCCAACATCAAACAGTCATTTGGAGAGTACTATTCTAAAAAAGGGGGCAAGCATTTAGCTGATGATATTGGATATGCCGGTCAAAAGGATCCGCCTGTATATTCAATATATGATGGTGAAGTTGTTGTCGCTCAGGATAACGGTAATGCTGATGGAAAAGGTGGGAACGGTTTAACGGTTATTATTAGACATGTAATTAACGGAAAAGTTTTTTATTCCGGATATATGCACTTAAAAAATTATTCTGTGAAAGTAGGAGATCCGGTGTACGGCGGCGAACAGATCGGCATAATGGGAAAAACAGGCGGATGGATTAATGATGATGGGAAAAACGGCATGGATGTTCACCTGCATCTGACTGTCTTTACATGTGACGACGAGGATAAGTTTTCACATAGCCCTCTGGGATATTCTTCTAACGGCAAATCATATAAAGGAGCAAACAATGGCGTTTTGTATACCTTCTATGACCCTCAAGAATTGATTGATACGAGAGGTAAA
>JAUZPT010000554.1 GCA_030705745.1 Bacillota bacterium
ACCGTGAGATCAGCAGAGCATCTTCCTCTCGGGTAGGATAGGGCATCGTATTTTCCTCCAAAAAACAAACGGCCTGAAGGTTTCATTTCAGGCCGTTTTTTCACTCGTTATGTGTTTTATGCCAAGCTTGTGGCATCCATTTCATAGATAAGGTCGTTGTTTTCAACATCAACTGTATTGGGCGAAATCAGAAATGCTTTTTCAGCAACACGCTTGACTGTACCTTCCTGTGCATAAGCAACACCGGAAAGGAAATCCAGAAGCCTTCTGGCTTCTCCACCCGCTGTGCGTTCCAGATTCATTAAAACCGCATGACGTGATTTTAAGTGATCTGCAATTGCATTTGCATCGCGAGAATAGGATTCCGGACGCAGTAAAACCACTTTCAACTGTGATGTCGCATTGATGTTTACAATATTTCGGTTTGATTCGGGAACAGTGCGCTGACTATGTGTAGCAGAACGGACTGGCTGTGAAACTTCTTCAAGTTCCTCCTGCTCGTCCATCTCGTCTTCATAGTACTCCTCATAATCTTCTACGCCGAAGGCGGCCTTCAGCTTACCAAAAACGCTCATTCAATTTTTCCTCCCACACTTTTTCTATCTCTCTTTTTAATGTCTTTTACCAAAAAGGGCAGTTCCAATCCGCAGAGTCGTGGCACCGCAGAGAACCGCTTCGGCATAATCATCCGACATCCCCATTGACAATTGACTGAAATCAGTATACGTCCTTTGATTTTGAATGTCAATATATTTTTGATATAATTTTGAGAAAAAATCCAATTTTTCCTTGTGACCGCAGCCAAGCGGGAGGATTGTCATAAGACCTCGCAGCGAAATGTGCTCCAAAGCGGATATTCGCGCGCAAAAATCATCGATATCAGAAAAAGAGATACCGCTTTTTGCCGGATCATCCCCGATATTTACTTCCAATAAAACCGGCATTGTCTTATGGCACTTTTGCGCTGCGATATTGAGAACTTCAGCCAACCGTAGACTGTCGACGCTGTCGATGCTGTCGGCCAATGCTACCGCTTTCTGTGCCTTGTTGGTCTGCAGATGGCCAATCAAGTGAAGCTCTTTTCCGGGGAAGCTTTCGCCGTATTTCCATTCGGCTTCCTGCACCCTGTTTTCGCAAAGCACATCCAATCCGGCTTCTACTGCCATTTGCCCAGCGCTTATATCAAAGTTCTTTGTGACCGCCGCCAGCGTAATTTCGCTTTCTTTGCGCCCACAAGCGGCAGCCGCCTTGGCAATGGTTTCCCGCACTTGCGATAGATTCGCTAAAAAATCATTTTTATCAGGAGTTGCAAGTTCAAAAGGCATCTAACTACCATCCTTTCAATTTCTGATAACACGGTCATTGTCGAGATTTTTTCCGCTGACAATCACATGGTCATACAACTGAAGCCAGCCGTCTTTTTTATTGTTATTGCATATGACATAGTCTCCGTCTGTCATCAGCACATCAACACGCCGAAACTCCATCTCAGGGCCAATGAGCACATAAACGCCGCTCACTTCTGCTCCATTCACAACAGACGTACGCAGAGCCGTTTTCGGAACCCGAAGCCCTGCCTGACCGGGGATGATTACCTTG
>JAUZPT010000555.1 GCA_030705745.1 Bacillota bacterium
CCGCAGAAATATGGCCAATAAATCGACGCATCCTGCAGGCATTGTCAGCTCAACCCAATTTTTTCCGGCATCAGCTGTTTTTTTCACCTTTTTTAGATCTGCCACCCAACCGATACTTTCTTCGGGAAAACTGATGAAACGACAATGATCGGGAACTCGCTGGCCAATATCGGCTATGGTTTGCCAGGTTGTGCCCCCATTAACCGTCCTCCCCACTGAAATATCCGCATCTCCGCAATTCCAGGCTACCTTGTCGTTTACAATATCTAAACCGTACCGGCATGATGTTTCGCTTTCGGAACGTTTCCAAGTTTTGCCCCCGTCGGTGGTATACCGGATTTCGCCGTAATGCCCCACCGCAATCCCGTATTCACTATTTAAAAAGCCCCCGTAAGTAAATTGACCAAATCCGGAAATCGATACTTGAAATGCTTGCCGCCATGACCTCGTTTCTAATTCAGCGGCAAACACCGGCATCAGGGCGGCAATGATCATTATCACGATCAGCATCCCCATCATAATTAAACTTTGAAAATAATTTTTTCGCATTGGTTTTCCTCTCCTATTCCAATATTTTTGACTACGTTTGTAGTATACTACTTGTGTAGTCATAATACTACCCTTTCCTATTTCTGTCAACGATAGATTTTAATTTTATGTGATGGTCCTTTTTTCTGGGAACTAGTAAAACGTATTATAAATAAGTGGTAAAATTGGAGGCAACGTTTTTCTTAAGTAGAATGTTTCGTAGCTTATTTTTTGCTATCCTTTATTTGCGAAACGTTTTACCAGGTCTAGGATATGGCCAGGATTGACTGGAACCCCAAAGAATGCTAAAATGATTACAGAGGTAGTCAAAAGGAGACTGGTAATGTTACCCACCATCGGCCAGCAAGAAATGGAACTTATTCTTTTTCTCAGCGACAATCATGAACCAATGACTACGCGTGAGATTACGGAACGTTTCGGAGAGCCGCACAGCCTTGCCAGGACAACTGTCCTGACCATGCTTGAACGGCTGAGGAAAAAAAATTTAGTGACCCGGTCCGACATCCAAGGAATTCATCACTATTCGTCCCGGCTTTCCAAAGAGGAGCTTTTACAGGGGATGATCCGCAATTTTATCCAACAAACCCTGGGAGGGTCTGTTTCACCTTTTGTCACATACCTGACCCAGGAAGGAAATTTAAACAAAGCTGAGCTGGCGGAGTTCAAACGACTAATTGAGGATTTGGACAACGGGCGGAAGGATGACTAAGGATGTCCATTTTCGACATTTCGGGGCATGCTTGGATTGCCTATTGGGCTACCCAAATGATCTGCGCTTTGGTCCAGGGAAGTCTGACAATTCTTCTGGTATGGAGTGTCACCAGGTTATTCCCCGAAATTCATCCGGCAATCCGTTGCTGGCTTTGGCGTTTGGCTTTTATGAAGCAATTAATCGCCTTTTTATGGATAAAACCTTTTATTCTATATATTCCATATGGTTTCAAAGATTTAATCATTCGTTGGGCCTCGGCTACTAATCTTCATTTGGCTGTTTTTAAAGTGGCTGTTGGTTACCGAGCATTTGAAACAACC
>JAUZPT010000556.1 GCA_030705745.1 Bacillota bacterium
CCCGCTTTCTAATGATGAAGCAGGATGATTGGGATGCTGTTCTCAAAGTCAACCTAACCGGAGCGTTTATTTGTAGTAAATTAGTCTCCAAACAAATGTTGCGCCAACATTCAGGAAGTATTGTTAATATCTCCAGTGTGGTTGGGCTAACCGGGAATATCGGCCAGGCAAATTATGCCGCATCCAAGGCCGGCTTGATTGGCTTTACGAAAACAACCGCCAGGGAACTAGCGGAGCGGGGAATCAACGTGAATGCGATTGCCCCCGGTTTCATCCAAACCGATATGACTCATGAACTTCCTGAAGAAGTGGCTCAAAAAATGCTTGCCCAAATTCCCATGGGCCGTTACGGCGATCCGCATGATGTAGCGAACACTGTATTGTTTCTTGTTTCAGAAAAGGCAAAATATCTTACCGGCCAAGTGATTAATGTTGACGGTGGGATGATAATGTAGGGAAAAAATAAAGGCTCAAAAAGCTGCCGATCAAAACCGGCAGCTTTTCTTTATAGTTGACTATAATTATTTGGAATGAATTGCATGAATTGGCAGGGCTTAAATGATGCAAGTCGAAATAAATAAATTATACGGTTAAATCAATAGACCGTTTCTTCGTTGAGATCGTTTCTGTAGTTTCCTTAGAGAAAGCAGCTTGATCATTATTGCTTACTTGAGCGGCTATTGCGGGATTATCATTTACAGGTTGGCTACTCTTTACTTTTTCATCGGTTGGGTCATCCTGCTTTGCTTTATTAGATCTGTCGCTCGCCTCCGCCACATTTTTCGCCGCATCACGGGTGTCTTTCACAACTTTACCGAGCTTTTCGCCTAAAGCACTTGAAAGCCCCGCGATTTTTGCATCGGCTTCACTTATTGTTCCTGAAAGATATGTTGTACTCCCGGTTGATACGCCGTTTTTTATTTGAGCGGCAGCAACCGTCTTATCTGCTTCGAAATGACTTTTCGTTTTCCCTACGACACTCGCTTGACTCATTGCTTTTTGGGCTGAAACGAGATTCACTAAACTAGCCGATAATATAACGCCACCCGAATTTTCATCACGATTTTTGTCGGTATCTTTTATTTGTAACGAGTCTTGTTCTTGGGTTACTTGTGTTTTAGCAATTTGCTGCTCGATCTGTTGAATTTGAGCAGTAAGCTCCTTGACTTTGGCTTGCTTGGTCATAGCGTCTTCTTGACTTGATTGAACTTGTTTGAGCTGATCTTGTAAACTCTCTTTCCATTTCATCAACGAGGTTACAGCGCTATTTTGATCCTGTTCCGAGTTACTGTTGCCGGAATCTTTAAAAAAGCTTAGCGCATTTGAAGTTACAGCATTTCTTTGATGAGAATGCAATGCATTACCGCCTAATACGCTTAAAGCATTCATAATAAGTCCCCTCCCTGTTCCAAACAATATCCGAAAGCATTCCTTTGCATTATTTATTATCGGCAGAATTGTTTAGTTAATATTTAAAAACGTTCTTTTTTAGGATATATTTATGTTAATTACTTAATTTTCAAAATGAAAAATGTTGAAAACTATTATAAACAGCCTAAAATCCTATCTCTTGCTCTTTAA
>JAUZPT010000557.1 GCA_030705745.1 Bacillota bacterium
ATTTGAAAATCCAATGCGGTAAGCCGCTTCCTTAGCATTTGTTTCCCCGCTTTCGATCCATTTTTTCGCTTTCATCAGCCGATTGTAATTATAGAATTCATAGAGCTTCATTCCATACACTTCCTTGAACCGGCTCTTTAGTTTACTGCTGCTCATGAGCGCGACGCGCGAAAGATCCTTAATGGAAGGAAATTTTTCCAACTCTTTTTCCGACAAAATGAATTCGACTTCCTTTAATCCATCCATATCCTTCTCTTTTAATCCCTTTGTTTTTTCGGTTGGTAATTCATCCAGCAAAAACCGGTTCAGGATCTTTTCAACCAACAACAAAACCCGGTTGTATAGGACCAGCCGTCCAAATTCCGCTGTAAGATCCGTTTGAAAAATTTCCTTTAAGAGATTGTCTTCCTCTTTTGAGAAAGACTTTTTGTCGAGATCTTTTAATCGTACCTGTGAATATTCTCTGAGGTAATGAAAAATATCTTTTTTGACGAATTTGCGGACGAGCGATGACTTGAAGTAGACGCCAATGAGCCTGAGTTGCGTTCCCCTGGAATAGGTGACACGCAATGGATAATTTGTGGAGGAAAGGAAAACAGTTCTGCGTTTAATGGTTCCCGTGTATTCTACTTTATCGATGTCGCTTGCAACGCGGCAATATCCCGAAACATTCACCTGGAGAAAGTACAATAGCAGGCTAGTTTCGTGACTTGGTTTTCTTTCCAACGTTATGTCATCATTGAACCTTGCATTCATCACCAGGAAAGACATAGCCTCATTAATAACCTTTGCATAAAAATATCCCTTGCCCAGGGAAGATGGCAGTGCGAGGAGATGGTTATTCGGTTCAACCTTTAGAAACCGTCCCCACTCATCTATAAACTTTTCAAAATCTTTGACAACGTAACAAAACCGGACCATGTTCAGGAATGTCAGATAATATAGCAAAAAAAATGATCGGGCGAACTCAGCGAAGACGATTTTTTATCTCCTGTAATTTCAATAAGGCTTCAACCGGGGTTAGCCGGTTAATATCGATATCTTACAGCAGCTTTCTAATTTCTTCGAAAGTTTCGGTATGAATGTCAAAGATGGAAAGCTGCATTTGCGGCAGTGAGAGGTTTTTTATCTTTTTTTCCAATCCAGCCATTTCAGATGCCGTCCCGTTTTCACCGACGTGCTTATTTTCTAATTGCTTCAAAATGTCGTTGGCTCTCTCTATCAACGTGACTGGCATGCCCGCCATCTTCGCCACGTGGATACCAAAGCTGTGCGTACTGCCTCCTCTTGCCAGTTTCCGGAGAAAAATGATTTTATTGCCGGCCTCTTTATTGGTAATATGGAAATTTTTTACCCGCGGAAACTTTTCCTCCAGTTCATTCAATTCATGGTAGTGCGTAGCGAACAATGTTTTTGGCTGCTGAGGGCAGGAGTGCAGATATTCAGCAATGCTCCATGCGATCGAAATGCCATCATACGTGGAAGTTCCACGCCCAATTTCATCAAGCAGGATCAGGCTGTTCGGAGTCATATTGTTGATGATGGAAGCCGTTTCATTCATTTCAACCATAA
>JAUZPT010000558.1 GCA_030705745.1 Bacillota bacterium
AAGAAATGCTTTTTCCGCAAGGCCATACACTAAGGCCAGCCGATCTTGGAGTACTTCTCGCTTCTCAAATTACAGCGATCCCGGTGGTGAAAAAGCCGATTGTCACGATCATTCCGACGGGAAATGAACTCGTTTCGGCAGATGCTCGTTTGGCGTCAGGGAATATCATTGAATTTAATGGCACTGTTTTTGCCAATTTTATTAAGCAATGGGGCGGTGAACCTGTCCTTTATTCCATCGTGAAAGACGAGCCGGAAAAAATAAAAGAAGCGCTATTGCATGCTGTCGAAACGTCCGATTTGGTCGTCATCAATGCCGGCTCTTCCGCGGGATCGAAGGATTATACCGTGCATATCATCGGTGAAATCGGAACGGTTTTTACGCATGGTGTGGCCGCAAGACCAGGAAAGCCAGTAATTTTGGGGGAAATCAGTAATAAACCGATTATCGGTGTTCCGGGTTACCCGGTGTCGGCGTACCTGGCACTTGAATGGTTTGCGCTGCCATTCATTTGCAAATACCTGCAAGTACCAGAGCCAAAACGGCAAACACTCTCAGTCAAATTGGGCCGACGCATCGTTTCCACCATGGGGGCAGAGGATTTTGTCCGTATGAATATCGGTTATGTGGAGGGCGAATTTATCGCTAATCCATTGACTCGTGCAGCTGGAGTGACTATGTCGTATGTAAGGGCGGACGGGCTTTTGGTCGTGCCAGTGGAGATTGTAGGCTATGAACAAGGAGAGATCGTTGAACTAGAACTATTAAGGCCGTTAGAGGAAGTAAGAAACGCGATCGTTTTTTGTGGTAGCCATGATTTAACGATTGATCTTTTGTCGTCCCAAATAAAAAATCAGCGGCATGACATGAAAATTGTTTCTTCTCATGTCGGAAGCATGGCCGGATTGATGGCCATCCGAAAGGGCGAGGCACATGTAGCTGGTGTTCATTTGCTTGATCCGGAAACAAAACAATATAATATTTCGTATGTGAGAAAATTATTGGCAGATTTGGACGTCGTTATTGTGCCATTTTTAAAAAGAAAGCAAGGCTGGATGGTTGCAAAAGGAAATCCTCTCGGCATCGAAAGCGTAAAGGATCTCGTCAATCAAGATGTCGAGTTTGTTAATCGACAAAAAGGTGCAGGAACGAGAATATTATTTGACTTATTAATGCAGGAAGCCAATCTCTCACCGGAGCAAATTAGTGGATACCGCCGCGAAATGTTTTCACATCTGGCTGTGGCTGCGGAAGTGAAGGGGAATAAAAATGCGGTTGGTCTCGGAATTTATCCAGCGGCGAAAACGATGGGCTTATCGTTTGTTCCTGTCGCCGATGAAGAGTATGATTTAGTTATGACAAAGCAATTTTTTGAAAGCGAAAAGGGCCGTCTGATGATTTCTGTAATCCAATCGCAGGCGTTTAAGCAGCAAGTTGAAAAAATTGGTGGATATGAAATTGTGGACGGAGCTCAGCCCCGGTCACCATAGCAGTGAAGAGGTGGGATAAATATGAATTATGAACTATCAAAAGAAGCGATTAACATTCAGTCTGTTATTGACAAAG
>JAUZPT010000559.1 GCA_030705745.1 Bacillota bacterium
CAAGGTAAAAGGCCTGATTTAAAAAATGAGTTGCCATAATGACGGAAATCTTTTTATTTTTGACCAGGTCGGTGACGATCTCCAGCACATTCAGTTCATGGTAAAAATCCAGGTGTGCTGTCGGCTCGTCCATAATCAGCAGAGTCGATTTCTGAGCTAAGGCCCTTGCAATCATTACAAGCTGCAGTTCGCCTCCCGAAAGCCTGGTGTATTCCTTCTCTTCAAACCCTTTGAGCCCTACCTGTTCCAAAGCTTTAAGCGCCAGTACCCTCTCTTCTTCCAATGGCGGAGAAAACATTTTTGCAGCATAGGTCCTGCCCATTAAAACGATATCGAGCACTTTATAGCCAAAACTTTTTTCATGCCCCTGAGGGACATATGCCAGATGCTCCGCTATTTCTTTGGGCTTCATCTGTTTTATATCTTTGCCGCCTATTTCAATTTTCCCTGCTTTGAGCTTCAAAAGCCCCAGCAGATTGTCAATCAAAGTAGACTTTCCGCAGCCATTTGGGCCGACTATCAGGAATGCCTCCCCTTCGTTAATCCCCATGCTGATATCATCAAAAACATTTGTTTTTAAATCATATGAAAATGACGCATTCTGTACTGTTATGAGATTCATATTACCAGCTTTTTCCTTTTGTTTTTTTCAGCAAATAGATAAAAATTGGGCTGCCTATGAGAGCTGTAATAATTCCCAATGGAATTTCGGTTCCGGTAACAGACCGGCAGATCGTATCCACCAAAAGGACAAAGCATGCCCCAAAAGAAATGCTGAAAGGGACAAGCCATTTGTTGTCGCTCCCAATCAGCATTCTCCCGATATGCGGGACGATAAGCCCGACCCATCCGACTACTCCGCTTACGCAGACAGCCCCGGCGGTTGCAAGTGTTGCAAAACCTATAACGGCCGCCTTGTTTTTTCCCGCATCAATGCCTAAAGTCCTTGCCTCCCTGTCTCCCATAGAAAGAACATTAAGCCTCCATCGCATCAAAAACAACCCGGCCATTCCCAAAACCATTGGTATCCCTGAAAGCACCATATCGCTGTTCTTCGTCGACGCAAGGCTCCCCATTAGCCAGAATGTTATTGCCGGAAGTTGGCTGTCCGTATTCGCTAAAAACTTTAATAAGGAAATCAACTAAGAGAATATGGATTGGATGATTGTTCAGCCAAGGACGAGAGTGATGGTGGGCGACCCTCCGCTGACTTTTCCCACCAGGTAACTTAACAGTACGGCAAGTATGGCAAAGGCAAACGCAAAAGGTGATGCCAAAAAAGCATTTCCAAATAGAATAATAGAAAGGGCTGCTCCAAAACCTGCGCCGTTCGAAACGCCAAGCATTCCGCTTGAAACAAGAGGATTCCGGAAAATACTTTGAAATGCGACGCCGCTTATTGCCAAAGACGCGCCGACAAGCAGTGAAAGAAAGGCTCTCGGCATACGAATTGCCGTAACAACCGTATATGTTTGATAATCAATGCCATCTAATTTTCTGCCGCTTACAGCCGATATTATGCATTTGATTACATCTTCCACAGATACACTGTATCTTCC
>JAUZPT010000056.1 GCA_030705745.1 Bacillota bacterium
ATAAAAGCCCGATTTTCGGAGGAACATTCCAGCCGATTCTTACTTATCTACAAATTGCAGCGGTTTATCTACAAATAAAGTGAGTTTATCTACAATTTTTGCATGTTTATAGACAATTTATTTGCGTTTATCTACATTTTTTCGTTTTTATCTACAAATGGGATTTTTTGGTCGACTGGCTCGTTTTTCCGCAGGAAGTTGTAGTTAAAACCAACAATGTCATTTTACAGCACCTTAAAAAAACTAGACCTCTTAATAGAAAAAGCCATCTGCCTCAATGGGGGCAGATGGCTTTTGAAATTTAATTTACGTGTTGTTGGCCGGACATAAACCATTTTCCGGATATCATTTTTAGAGTTACTAGATCAGTGGTTTCCTTTTCCTTGCCGTTCTCAATTTCTGTGGTAGTCAAATAAACTGTTGCTACATCATGATAAACAAATTCAGTTTCAATCGATTTGATGACTACTGGGCCAGTTGCAGGTGAATTGGCCATTACAGCTTTTAAAGTATCAATAATTTGCTGTTTTTGCGCTTCCGTCTTGTACGGGAGCAACTCAGCAATGGCTTCATAATCGCGAGCATTAAATGCCGTCATGTAGTCCTTGATGGCTTTACTGATTTTATCTTCCTCAGCGGTGTTAAACGTTTTATCAATAAACCCGTACCATTTATCAGAGATAGTATTATAAATATCATCGTCAGCAATGTCATCATAAATGGCATCGTCGATCACATGAAATTGATCCCATACTCTGACATCTTCATGCGACTTTGTATAGGAGACAAACGAATCGATTTTTTTGTTAATCGCAAAGAAGTTGATCAAATCGCTGATTTCGCTTTTTACGGGATTTTGATATTTACTTGCAAATGCTGCTTTCGAACTTTTGTTTAAAAGTCTAGCAACATCTTTTGAAAATTGATTGTTTTTAACTGTGAGAGCAGCCAATGCTTTTTCCGAAGCATACGGATTTGCATTAAACTGCTTCATATAACTCTTTAATGAAAGACTTAATTGTTCACCGCTTTTAATGTCAGCATTGAAAAACAGTGCTTGGTTAAGAGTCACTTCCGTTGCCTTCACTCTTTTTTCAAAGGAAATTTTTTGTTTCCCTTTATAGCTCTTTAAACTTTTCTTCGCTTGATTAATAGCAAGAGAAAGGTTTCCAACTGCTTTCGCATTAATTGCTTTTATCGTTTTGGCATTAAGTTGAGGGGATAAAGTTTTTGCCTGTGCTTCCGCCTTTTTTACAAGCAATTCATTTTGCTTCGTAAAATCCGCTGCAAATGCAGAAGGAGATAGAACTGCAAAAATGAAAAGCAGGGTAAATAAAGAGGTTACTAGTTTCTTAAATGTCATACAATCGCCGCCTTCGTTGTGTGTGGTGTTCTAGAAGAATAAAAATGGAGCTGGACCTGTGATGAAATTCAATTGCCTTTTCATGAAATAAATTCCATTAAACCCATTATATCAGAAATCCATTTTTTGAAATTAATAATTATACATCCAATTTTTAACAATAAAATTGGAATTATTTACTTGGTTTAGTTCACAGAATGTTCACAATTGACACATGGAAAAAATAAGGAAGTTGATTTATACTAGAATTAATAGTTGAAAAGCTTTTCATCGAAAAATGGCAAACCTATCGAAAGGTAGGGACGCAAAGCTATAGGACCTTTCTCTTTATTTTTGAAAAAAAGAGAGTGGTAGCCTGGCCACCGAAAGGAGAGTTATTTTTTGCGCAAATTTTTAGCGTTGCTAAGTTTTCTAGTATTTTTGGCCCCTTATTATGCAAGCTCAGCCGATGCCGCAGTCAATCTTCAAGGGAAGGTCGACACGAGCAATCTAGCAAAAGGAATCGTTGGCGTTAAATATACAAGCACGCAGGGAAAAAAGGTAAAAGTCGCCGTTGAAAAAGAGAATAAGATTTATTATTATGACCTCCCGAATAATGGTACGGTGAACTATTTCCCGCTCCAAATGCAAAATGGCACCTACAAAATTAGCATTTACGAACAAACGAAAGACAATCAATACATGCCCGTTCAGCAAACTGCTGTAGGCCTACAAATGAAGAACCAATTTCAAATGTATAAACAATCAACTCAAAATGTGAATTGGAATGCAACTATGCTGCCGATCAAAAAGGCACATGATTTAACATATAAGTTAAAGACCGACGAAGCGAAGGTAATGGCGATTTACGGATATATAACCAAAAACGTCAAATACGATTATGTGAAACTAAAAAACGTGAAATCGGGTTATCTCCCGAATGTTGTCACCACCTATAAAACGAATAAGGGGATTTGTTACGATTATTCCTCGCTTTTTGCAGCCATGCTAAGAAGCCAGGGCATTCCCGCAAAGCTTGTCACTGGATACTCCAAAAATGTAAAAGAATTTCACGCATGGAATGAAGTTTACATACAAGAGTTGAAAAGATGGGTAATTATCGACACGACGATTGATGCATCAGCCATCCAGCGACATCTAAAGCCGTCCGTGTTCAAACCTGCTTCACAATATAAAAAAACGAATGAATATTAAGAGAGAAGGCGCAAATTGCAGCCTTCTCTTTTCTTTTGAGCTTTTTAATATCACGATGCTCCTCCTTCGTTTACCCGGTTTTAAATAAGGGCCCGAAAGTCAAATGCGGGTAAATGGGATAGAAAAGTGGGTAAAATGCCTTGAAACGTGGGTAAAATGCTTCGAAAAGTTGGTAAGATGCCTCGAAAAGTGGGTAACTTGTCAGTTTCCCCCGATAAAAAGGCCGTAGCCTCGTAAAACCAGCTTTTTTACCGCCCGGAACAGAGTAAATATTGATCAAAGCAACTTATCTTTTGAAAATATCCTTAAAACTACCTTCTAGGACATGAATGTTAGCGAGGAAATCTAAATATAGTAGTCTTAAGAAATCAAATTTCGTACCTATTGTAAAAATAGTGGGTTGATGTTGACAAACGTCACTGACAATTCTTTTTCGATGTACTTAAATGGAAGTAAAGAAAATGACGTTCCGAGATAGTCGGAGTTATTTCAGAAGGGGTGGGCAGAATGCGTGATTCGTAATGGAAATGGTTACTTGGAAATGCTGCAGTGCTGCCCGCATACTGGAAAATTCATCTTCACTGGTCGTTTGCACAGGGCGGAATGCACAGCTTTTTTCCGAAAGAAAATATTGGATTTTTCCGTTGGCAGAAATTCCAATATATAGTTTAAGGCTTGTCGACACATATTTGTAACAATGGTATAATGAATTCGGTTACATGATTCATTAATATGAAAATTCTACAACATTGGAGGGGATAGACATGGAACTTCTGAATGTATATCAGAATAACTATTTAATAGTCTTTGTGTTCCTATGTCTTGGGGTATTGCTGCCGATGGTGGCGTTATATTTGGGTAAGCTTCTTCGTCCTTACAAACCGATGGATGCGAAGTATACCACATATGAAAGCGGTATTGAGCCTTTTCACGATTCCCGTGTGCAGTTCAATGTCCGCTATTATATTTTTGCCCTGATGTTCGTTATTTTCGACGTGGAAACAGTATTTTTATATCCGTGGGCAGTTGCTTACAATAAACTCGGTATTTTTGCGTTAATCGAAATGCTGATCTTTGTTTTAATGCTCGTCATTGGACTTGCCTATGCTTGGAAAAAGAAGGTGTTAAAGTGGACTTAACGTTAGAAGGCATCTCACCTCAAGAAATGGAAGAGTTACAGAGAAATGTATTTATGGCCACATTGGAGCAAGTGAAGGGATGGGCGAGAAGCAACTCGCTGTACCCGATGACATTTGGTCTTGCTTGTTGTGCCATTGAAATGATGGGTGTCGGTTCTTCACACTACGACTTGGACCGCTTTGGTTCATTTTTCCGTACATCGCCGCGCCAATCGGATGTCATGATCGTTTCAGGGACAGTTACGAAAAAAATGGCGCCAATCGTTCGCCGCCTTTATGACCAAATGCCTGAACCAAAATGGGTAATCGCCATGGGCTCATGCGCGACTGCCGGAGGCCCTTATGTAAAATCGTATGCTGTAGTTAAAGGTGTTGACCAAATCGTTCCCGTCGATGTTTACATACCAGGTTGCCCGCCTAACCCGGCAGCTTTAATTTATGGAATCAATAAATTAAGGGAAAAAATTCGCTATGAAGCGAAAACTGGGAAGAGGGTGATTTAACCGATGAGCGGGGAAAAAGATCTCGAACAATTAAAAAAGGAAGCGGTTGCCAAAGCGAAGGCGGAAGCCCTTGCGAAACGTCAAGCAAAGCTGGCTGGGGAAACGGCACCTGAACAGGTAGCGGAACCCGCAGCAGTGAACGAGCTATTTCCAGAAGAAACTATAGCGAAAACAGAAAACGCTGCACCAGCTCCTGAAGAGGATATGGATCTTGCGAAACGAAAAGCAGCAGCAGCAGCGAAGGCGAAAGCTGCCGCGCTGGCCAAAATGAAAGCAAATGGCCAAGCAGACGGAGCGGTTGCAACAGACGAAGCGGAAACTGCAGCTAACTCGAATGAAGGAACAACCGCACCGCAGGAAGCAAGCACTGCCGCTACAGGAGACGACGCAAAAGCGAAAGCGATAGCGGCTGCAAAGGCAAAAGCAGCAGCAGCGGCAAAAGCAAAGGCCGCCGCACTGGCAAAGCAGTCAGCAGGTTCAGCTTCTGAAACAGCAGAAGCGGTCGAAGCACCAGCAGGAGACGATGCAAAAGCGAAAGCGATCGCGGCCGCAAAGGCAAAAGCAGCAGCAGCGGCGAAAGCAAAGGCCGCCGCACTGGCAAAGACAGCAGGTTCAGGTTCTGAAACAGCAGAAGCGGACACAGCACCAGCAGGAGACGATGCAAAAGCGAAAGCAATCGCGGCCGCAAAGGCAAAAGCAGCGGCTGTGGCGAAAGCGAAAGCAGCAGTGGCGGCAAAGGACGGCGGAGAAGCTCCGACAGCAACAGAAGCCGCACCTTCTGCAAACCAGCCCTTCCTCGATAAATATATAAAAGTAATTGAAGAAAATTTAGGCGCTGGCTTGCTGGAAGATTCGTATATTAATAAACTTTCCAAAGATGTACCGACACTGGTCGTCAAGCGAGAAGCATATTTTAAAGTGGCTCAATTCCTTAAATATAATGAGCGTCTAGGCTTTGATTATGTATCCGAGCTACATGGGACCGATTTTGAAACGCATATGGAAGTGTATGTTCACTTATTCTCATACAAAAATAAGCAGTCGGTTGCACTGAAGGTTAAAATTGACCGGAATGAGCCAATCATTGAATCGGTTGTATCACTATGGCCTGGAGCAAATTGGCCTGAATGTGAAGCGTATGATTTATTAGGCATTAAGTTTGCGGGGCATCCGAATTTACACCGAATTTTACTCGGAGAAGATTGGATTGGCCATCCACAAAGAAAAGATTATGAGCCTTACGATGTGGAGGTATAGCCAATGTTACGCACAGAAGAAATGATATTAAATGTAGGGCCGCAGCATCCAAGTACACATGGAGTGTTTCGGCTTGTCATAAAAATCGATGGTGAAATCATCAAAGAAGCAAAGCCGGTAATCGGCTACTTGCACCGCGGAACGGAAAAATTGGCTGAAAACCTGCAGTACACTCAAATCATTCCGTATACAGATCGGATGGACTATCTTTCCGCAATGACGACGAACTATGTCCTTTGCCATGCAGTGGAAACGATGATGGATCTGAAAATTCCCGATCGGGCCGAATATTTGCGTGTCATTGCCATGGAATTAGGCCGCATTGCGAGCCATCTCGTTTGGTGGGGTACCTACCTGCTTGATATCGGGGCTGTAAGCCCGTTTTTGTATGCGTTCCGCGAGCGGGAAATGATCATCAATATGCTTAATGAGTTGTCCGGTGCGCGTTTGACGTTTAACTATATGCGCGTCGGCGGCGTGAAATGGGATGCGCCTGAAGGCTGGATTGAAAAGGTGAAGGCATTCATTCCATATATGCGCGAACAGCTAGAAGGCTACCATAATCTAGCGACTGGAAACGAAATTTTCATGAGCCGGATCAAGGGCGTCGGTAAATATACAAAAGAAGAGGCAATCAGCTATTCTCTGAGCGGTCCAAACCTCCGCTGTACAGGCGTGAAGTGGGATCTTCGCAAAGATGAGCCGTATTCAATCTATGACCGATTCAAATTCGATGTGCCTGTAAGAGAGAGCGGAGATGCATGGGCTCGCTATCATGTGCGCTTGGAAGAAATTGAGGAATCTTTAAAGATCCTTGAACAGGCAGTAGAGCAATTTCCTGCCGAAGGAGAAATCATGGCAAAGGTTCCGAAAATCATAAAAGCGCCTAAAGGGGAAGCTTTTGTACGGATTGAATCTCCGCGTGGAGAAGTTGGCTGCTACATCGCCAGTGACGGCAAAAAAGAACCGTATCGCTTAAAGTTTAGAAGGCCGTCATTCTACAATCTGCAAATTCTTCCGAAATTGCTGGAAGGCCAAAATATTGCGAATCTGATTGCCATTTTAGGGGCGATCGATATTGTCCTTGGAGAGGTGGATGGCTAATGATTCAGGATTTATTGAATTCCAGTCCAGGATGGGCCAATTTTGGAATCTTCTTTTTGCTTGGCACTGTCTTGCTCCTGGTCGTACTGGGCTTCGTAACGTATGGGATTTTGGCGGAGCGGAAGGTAATGGGTTATATGCAGCTGCGCCATGGACCAAACCAGGTCGGAGGAAAATGGGGATTGCTACAGACCGTTGCCGACGTTTTAAAGCTGTTGCTGAAGGAAGATGTCATTCCGAAGATGGCGGATCGCCCATTGTTCATTCTGGCTCCGGTCATTGCGTTTGCACCGGCATTCATGGTTCTGGCAACGATCCCGTTTACGGATAAATTCCAGTTTGCCGACATTGGTGTTGGCTTGCTCTATTATATCGCTGTTTCCGGTATCACCACGATCGGTGTTGTGACCGGTGGCTGGGCATCAAATAACAAATACGCCCTTCTAGGCGGGATGCGGGCAGCGGCACAGATGATCTCATATGAAATTCCGCTTGTCAGGTCCGTTCTTGGCATCATTTTATTAACCGGAAGCTTAAATTTAAATGATATTGTACATGCACAAAGGCACGGATGGTTCATCCTCTGGCAACCGATTGCGTTCATCGTTTTCTTTATTGCATCCATCGCCGAATTAAATCGTACGCCCTTCGACCTTCCGGAAGCGGAGTCGGAGATTGTTGCCGGGTACCATGTTGAGTATTCAGGCTTCCGCTGGGCATTTTTCATGCTTGCGGAATATGTGTATTTATTTGCGATGGCAGCATTGATCACGACCTTGTTCCTTGGAGGCTGGATGTCGCCACTCGCGGCCCTGAACTTTATTCCTGGAGCGGTATGGTTTGCGCTGAAATTCAGCGTCGTGATTTTTGTTTATATTTGGATCCGTGTGGCTTTGCCGCGTATGCGCGCAGACCACTTGATGGAATTTGGATGGAAAGTGCTATTGCCAGTTGCATTGGCAAATATTTTCCTGACTGCGTTGATTAAATCAATCTTCCATATTTTTTAATGGAGATGAATCCCAATTTTACACAAAGGGGTGAAAAAATGTGTTTGGAATAGCGAAAGGCTTGAAATATACACTGAAAAACCTGACGCGGGAAAAAGTTACGTATGATTACCCGAATCAGCCGCTTCCATTGCCGGACCGTTTTCGCGGAATACAGAAGTTTTACCCGGAAAAATGCATCGTCTGTAACCAGTGCATGAATATATGCCCGACAGACTGCATTGATTTGACAGGCAAAAAACATCCGGACCCTGCGAAAAAAGGAAAGATCATCGATACGTATGATATCAACTTTGAACTTTGTATCCTGTGTGATTTGTGCACAGAGGTATGTCCGACAGAAGCGATCATTATGACAAACAACTTTGAATTGGCTGAGTATAGCCGCGATATGTTGTTCAAAAATCTTGAATGGTTAGATGAAAATGACGAAAACGTACGGAAGGTGAATAAGCCATGACGTTCTCAGGCGAATTTTTTGCATTCATGTCTCTCGCTTTGGTGGCAGTCATCGGCGGTGTGCTTTTGTTGAACCTCACAAAAGTCATGCATATGATCATTGCACTCGTGTTTACATTTATCAGCATTGCAGGCATCTATGTTCTGTTGTCGGCTGAATTTGTAGCAGTTGTGCAAATTTTGATCTATGCCGGCGCAATCACCATTCTCATGCTGTTTGCAATCATGTTGACGAAGCACGATGATGCGAGCGAAGCGCAAGGGACCATTTGGCGTAAGCTATTATTACTTTTAGGCGTGATCGGCTTCGCCTTTGCTGTCTACATCGGGATTTACAATTTCAATGTGGAGCAGCTGCCGAGCCATCTGCATGAAAACAATGTACTGCAAATCGGAAAGGCTCTATATACAAAGCATGTCATTCCGTTTGAATTAACTTCGGTGCTATTGCTCGTTGCCCTTGTCGGCGCGATCATTTTAGCGAAAAATGATGAGAAGGAGGCACATAAGGAATGAGTACAATTCCAGCTTCAGCCTTCCTGTCACTTGCATTAATCCTGTTTTGCATCGGTTTATACGGTGCGTTGACGAAGAGAAATACAGTTATTGTCCTTATCTCAATTGAGTTAATGCTGAACGCGGTCAACATCAACCTTGTTACCTTCAGTAAATACGGAATCAAACCGTCGATTACCGGCCAGATTTTCGCACTGTTTGCGATTACAGTTGCAGCGGCGGAAGCAGCCGTCGGCCTTGCCATTTTGATTGCGCTTTACCGAAACCGCAGGACGATCAATATTGATGAGATGGATTCGATGAAAAACTAGTAGCAGTCACAGGAATCTCATCACTAGGGAACTTGATGCATTTATAAAAATAGGAAAGAAAAGGGGATAGTGATAATGATGGAAACCGCATGGATCATACCGCTTTTCCCGCTATTATCTTTTTTGATCCTTCTTCTATTCGGTAAACGGCTGAAAGAGTCGAGCGCGGTGGTGGGGATTTTGCTCACATTGGCATCGCTCGTGTATTCGGTATTGGTGTTATTTGAACGTTTTTCAGCACCAACCTTCAAAACGGAAGCCGTGTGGCTCACGATAGGAGATATTCATTTAACAGCGGGCTTTGAAGTGAATCAATTAAATGCGCTGATGCTGGTTATCGTATCGCTCGTTAGTTGTCTTGTACATACTTACTCAAAAGGTTATATGCACGGAGATGAGCGATTTCATGTATTCTATGCGTATTTAGGATTATTCACGTTTGCGATGCTTGGATTGGTGCTATCGCCGAATCTTTTGCAAACGTATATTTTCTGGGAACTTGTCGGTGTTGGCTCTTTCTTGTTAATCGGCTTTTATTTTTACAAAGAAGAAGCGAAGCAGGCAGCCAAAAAAGCGTTCATCATGACCCGTATCGGGGATGTGGGCCTTTTAATCGGCATGATTCTATTATTCTGGCAAACCAATAGCTTTGAATATGACAATATTTTTAAAGCGGTAGCTGATGGGTCAGTTACACAAGGATGGATTACGCTAACCGCGATCCTGATTTTTATCGGAGCGATGGGGAAATCAGGTCAGTTCCCGCTCCACACATGGCTTCCAGACGCCATGGAAGGCCCTACACCCGTATCGGCCTTAATCCATGCGGCAACAATGGTAGCTGCAGGGGTTTACCTCGTGGCGGCACTGTTCCCGCTGTTTGCAGCAAGTCAGACTGCATTGATGACGGTCGCTGTCATCGGTGGCTTTACGGCGATTTTTGCGGCAAGCATCGGTCTTGTCCAAACAGATATTAAAAGAGTTCTTGCATACTCAACGGTCAGCCAGCTCGGCTACATGATGCTTGCATTGGGATCGGGCGGTTACGTGGCTGGAGTGTTCCACCTTATGACACATGCCTTCTTTAAGGCGCTGCTTTTCCTTGCAGCGGGAAGCGTGATCCACGCAGCCCACACACAGGATATCGAAGAAATGGGTGGCCTTTGGAAAAAACTGCGCCTGACGGGACCGCTCTTTTTGATCGGAACGCTGGCGATCAGCGGTGTTCCACTGCTATCCGGATTTTTCAGTAAGGACGAAATTCTCGCTGCAGCGTGGGAAGGCGGACATCCTGTTTTATTCCTGCTGGCAGTCGTTGCGGCATTTTTCACGGCATTTTATATGTTCCGATTGTTCTTTATGGTCTTTACAGGTGAAGCGCGCAGTGAAATGAAATCTGTGCATGAATCACCGTCAACAATGACTTTGCCAATGATCGTCCTTGGAGTACTCGCAGTCGTGTCCGGTTATGTGAATACAACGTGGTTTGGAAGCTTCCTCGGTGACTGGCTCACTGATGGCAACAAAGTGCTGAGTGGCAGCCATACGGAAGGCCCTGCGTGGATTATGGTTGTTGCGACGCTTGTTTCCCTTGCAGGTATTTTCCTTGCTTGGCTGATGTACGGAAAGCGCTCATTGTCCCGCGATTGGTTGAGCGGCAAAGGGTCTACACTGCACACGATTCTGTACAATAAATATTATGTGGACGAATTTTATCAAATGTCCATCATCAAGATCGTCAAAGGAATCAGCTACTTCCTTCGCTTTATTGACGTCTTCCTCGTTGAAGGCATCGTGAAGGGTGTGGGAGGAGCAGTTCAAGGCCTTGGAAAAACCGGTTCGAAGCTGCAGACAGGCCAGGTCCAAACGTATGGGGCGATGGCATTTGTCGGTCTTGCCGTGTTAGTGGTCATTTTCGCTTTAACAGGGGGGTACTTAAAATGAGTTTATCTTGGGTACTGTCTATCCTGGTTTTCTCACCTTTACTAGGTATCGCCGTTTTGGCTTTTATGAAAAATACACAGGAAAAGCAAATCAAACTGGTTGGTTTTCTCGCCACTGTGCCAGCACTTCTGCTTTCGCTTGCTTGTTATTTTCATTACTTGGCAGGCAAGAATCTGGCTGATTTTTCGGTCACTGCTAAGTGGATTCAATTTATTGACCAAAAAGAGTTTTTTACGGTCGCCTATGAACTCGGGCTCAACGGCTTCTCGCTGATCATGGTGGTCTTAACGTCCATCATTGCGGCACTGGCGGCAATTGCCTCCATTCATATTAAAAAAGAATGGAAAGGTTATTTCATGTTGTTCCTTCTTTTGGAAACAGGAATG
>JAUZPT010000560.1 GCA_030705745.1 Bacillota bacterium
AAAGAATGATACCCTTCCCAAAATACCAAGCAAGGCAGGCAAGAGCGTAATCGCCACAATTCCCATAATAAGAATGACCAGGCTAAAAGGTACGGCAAACCGCTGATAGGAACCAAAATGGGCTAAGGACAAGGTCAATAAACTAAGCACAACGGTTATGGCGCTGACTAAAATGGCTCCTCCTGAATGGCGGATCGCTTTGTTTAAAGCTTTAAATTTATCTGTTTCCACAAGTAAGTATTCCCGATATTTGGCAACAAGGAATAAGCAGTAATCCGTTCCGGCACCAAATAGCAGAACGGTCATAATCGAGGTGGCCTGGGAATCTACAGTTATGAATCCTTCTTTCGCAAGAAATCCAAGGACCGGACTTGTAACCCCATACGCAAAACCAACACCGATCAGCGGCACAATAGCAAGCAGCGGGGAACGGTAAAGGATAATTAATAAAATTAACACCAATAAAACGGTTGAAATCATCAATGTGATATCTGATTTACTAAATAATTTGGTGGCATCTGTTGCAATGCCGACAGGGCCCGTAAACCGTACATGCAATCCTGGATCACTTAAACGATTATTGAAAATTGCCTTAGAATCATTTTGGATCAATTGCTTCTTTAATGTTTCAATATTAGCCGAAAGAGCATCGGTACTGGCATTTTTTTTCATAAAAATCGGAGCAATAATCGATGTTCCATCTTTTGAAACCAAATTTTTCAGTGATTGAGGAGGCATTTTGGAAAAAGGAGGAATAAAATTTTGCTCGGATAATGGCTTTTTGTCCAGATACTTATACATTTTGGAAATGGATTGAAAGTCCTCCTCATTCAGTCCGCCATCGCGGTACCAAACAACCAGCAAGGGAGTTCCTGCATAGTTCGGAAACTGTTCTTTCGCCATTTTTTCAGCCTGGACGGACATTTCACTGGAGGGCAAGTTGACTGCACTATTATCAACTTCCTTATTGACGTTTGGAAAAATGGAGGAAAGGACTCCGGCTATCACTACCCACACGATCACCGTAACCCATCTTCCTTTCCGGCTGGATACTGCTTCAATCAGAAGAGTGGGGAATTTTTTCAGCACTCGTATCAACCCCTTTAATTGATTTATATTAATTATATATACTGGTCGGTTAATTATCAATTTTTTTTTAAAATATGATAAAATGAATATACAAGAAGGAAAAGTTCGTTTACATTCTATTGATGATTACGTTGACAAGGAGCATTCAATATGGAAAGTCAAAATCGCGGCCGGAAACTTGGGAGACCGAAAACAGATGATAGAGAAATTCCTACAAGGGAAGCCATTCTTCAGGTAGCAACACGTTTGTACATTGAAAACGGTTTTCAAAAGGTTTCGATTGACGACGTTGCGAAAAAGGCGGGAATGACAAAGGCCACGGTATATTATTATTTCAATTCGAAGGCGGAGCTTTTCAAAGAGGCAATGGTAGCCTTAATGGGGAGAATCCGACAAAGAATTATCCATCTGATGGGGAGTGATAAACCTCTGTATGACAGACTGATGGATGTATCCATTGCCCATTTG
>JAUZPT010000561.1 GCA_030705745.1 Bacillota bacterium
GATTGATGAGGGGACGACTGGCTAACGGGGAATGGATAAAGAATTTTGACCCCGAGTTTCCCTACTATGAATACATGTACCGTGAAGCAAACGCCTGGCAGTCTTCGTTTTTCGCACCTCATGATCCAAAAGGTCTGGTAGGGTTGTATAAGAGCAAAGACGATTTTGAGAAAAAGCTTGACGATCTCTTCTCCATACCCTGGAAGGGCGTTGAAGCGTATAACATTTCTGGTTTTATTGGTCAGTATTGTCATGGTAATCAACCCGATCACAGTTTTCCATTTATGTACTACTTTATTAACAAACAGGAAAAATCACAGGTTATACTGGACAGCATTATGAACCATTTTTACGATTTGGGCAAAGACAGGCTTGCTTACGCCGGAATGGATGATGCGGGCGAGATGTCATCGTGGTATGTGTTCAACGCCATGGGATTCTATCCATTTTCGCCGGCGGATGAAAATTACATTATTTCGGTGCCTTTGTTCGATAAAGTGGATTTTAACCTTGGCAAAAACATTAATTTTACCATTCAGAAGAAAAATTCAGGCAGTAAAATCAGCTCTGTTACCTATGGGGACAGAAAAATTGAGAACTATTTTATCTCCCATCAGGATTTACTAAAAGGAAAAAAATTAGTTATTACTACCCGATAATCGTAATTCGTAATTCATACACATAATGACAACACGAAGAAATTTCATCAGAACCGGAAGTTTATCCGCCGCAGCAATCGCTATAACCAATTCAGCAGGAAGTGCCCGTGGTGCCTCAGCAAATCAGACCAGCTATGTTAGCAAAAGGCCTGCCATTGAGAAACGGAAATTTACATCTCCGGCAGTTGAAGAGGTCATCATAAAAACGAAGTCGAAACTAAAAGATCCCAAGCTGGCCTGGATGTTCGAAAATTGCTTTCCAAACACGCTCGATACCACAGTTGAATACAAGGTAAAAAATGGCAGGCCAGATACCTTTGTGATCACAGGCGATATTCACGCAATGTGGCTGCGAGACTCCTCTGCACAAATCTGGCCTTACCTCCCACTTTCCAGGCAGGATGAAAAACTAAAATCATTGATCGCTGGTGTTATTAACCGCCAGACGCAGTGTATCCTGATCGATCCCTACGCAAACGCTTTTAATGATGGTGCAACAGGAACAGGCTGGATGACCGATCAAACCGATATGAAGCCTGAACTTCACGAACGCAAGTGGGAGATCGATTCTCTTTGTTATCCTGTCCGCCTTGCTTATAACTATTGGAAAACAACAGGCGATACTTCAGTTTTTGATGCTGATTGGCAAAAAGCTGTCCAATTGATCCATAAAACCTTCGTTCAGCAGCAACGAAAAGATAGCTTAGGCCCCTATAAATTTCTTCGGAAAACCGATCGCCAGCTCGATACTGTCTCCAATAATGGATTAGGGCAGCCGCTTAAACCTGTCGGGTTGATCAACTCGACTTTCCGTCCCTCTGACGATGCAACTACTTACGGATTTCTTATCCCTTCGAATTTCTTTGCTGTGACTTCGCTACGGCAAATTGCAGAAATA
>JAUZPT010000562.1 GCA_030705745.1 Bacillota bacterium
AAGTACCCAAATACCTTGTTGTATCCGACTTTTAAAGTGTGTATTCCGGTACGTTCACGTTCTGTTTCTTGTAAATGTGCGATCCATTGTTTTCCATTTACTGAAGCATCCCGAATCTCATCAAGCTCAGCAGAAATGCCACTTTTAATAATACCACCCTCTTTAATTGACAGAGGTGGATTTTCGATTAGTGTTGCATCAATTTTTTGCGATAGTTCCTCGAACCCCGCAAGAGAATCCCTGAGTGAAATGATGAGAGCTTCTTTTGTATTTGCCAAAACCTTCATGACATCTGGAAATGTCATGAATGAATTTTTGAGAGCAACAATATCCCGTGCATTAGCCCGCTCAAAAGTAACCCGTCCTATTAATCTCTCAATATCGGCTACTTTTTTGAAAAAAAGCTCAAGCTCTCCTCTTGTAAAGGTATCCTTTTTAAACGCCTCTACACAATTAAGCCGTTCAGTAATTGCATCGATATTTTTTAAGGGGTGCGTTATCCAGCGTTTTAAAAGACGAGCACCCATCGCAGTACTTGTTCTGTCCAAAACAGAAATCAGTGTTCCACCATTGTCTTCATTCTGCATCGGTCGCAGAAGTTCCAGATTTCTAATTGTAGCAGGATCAAGTTCTGCATACGCCGATAATGAACGGGGCGTAATTGAAGTTATGTGATGCAGATCATTTTTTTTCTGTTCCTTAAGGTACAAAAGCAGAGCGCCTGCCGCACTGATTCCAAGCGGGTATTGATCGAGTCCCATACCCTGAACGGAAATTACGTTAAAATGTTCCTTTATAGCTGCAACTGTATTCTCATATGAGAATTTCCATGAATCGTATTTAGAGATAACTATCGATCTGTACAAACTGTCGATTGTACTCTGAAGTGGATTGTTTTCAATATCAGAAAGTAGTATTTCACTTGGATCAATGCGGACAAGCTCTTTTTCAAATTCATCAGCACTGACCTCTTCGAGTTCAAAAAAGCCTGTGGACAAATCGCACAAAGCAATTCCGATTTTTTTGTCGGCACTGTATGCACTCAGAATAAAATTATTGGCCTTTTCTTCTATGAAACTGTCTTCGGTAGCAGTACCCGCCGTGATAACTTCTATGATATCTCTTTTAACAAGACCTTTAGCCAGTTTGGGATCTTCTACCTGTTCGCAGATAGCAATTTTGTATCCTGCCTTTACAAGGCGATTGGCATACCTGTCAAGGGCATGGTAGGGAAACCCGGCAAGTGGAGTATTTTCAGCTCCGCCATGATTTCTGCTTGTAAGTGTGAGGCCTAAAACTCTTGATGCAATCTTGGCATCATCATTAAACATTTCATAAAAATCACCCATACGGTACAACAGTACCGTATCAGGATTTCTGGATTTGATCTCGTTGTACTGACGCATAAGAGGAGTTGCATCGGTAGAACTTTGTTCGGACATTTCGTTAATTTTATTCATCGGAACAGATTTATCTTTTCATAATAATTTACTTTTTCCTTGATGTGACATTTTGCTTTTTCTTTATACCATCCTA
>JAUZPT010000563.1 GCA_030705745.1 Bacillota bacterium
CCTCGAAAAACAGATCTATAATTTCGACCACCATGAGGGATGCATACGGCCATTCACCCTCTCGACCTGCGAACAAGTTTTAGTGATGATTCTAAAGGGCATGGACTTGCGCGGACGGGACTGGAGAGTCTTTGCAAATGAACCTGATTTAGATACAATTTTAGCAATTTGGTTGATTTTTAATCACGTGAGGATCCAACAGAAGGAATTTGGTGGACTGAACCGCCTATGTTCACTGGTCCGACTGGAAGGCATAATCGATTCCCACGGATTAGAGATGACAGCTTTAAGCGGCTTGCCACCCAAGCCTCTTTTGAATATTAAAAAAATGATGGATTACTTAAGGGCAGAAGAGGTTGATCTAAAAACCAAAGGAATCTGGAAGGAAATGGACTTTCTGGAGTATACCGCCCTAATATTGCATAAAGTGGACCAAATCATTTACAAGTCAGAGGAGTTAGGTGACGTAAAAGATGTGAAAGAACTGGCTCGTGTTGAGATCGGCAATAGCCGGATCGCTGTTGTAGTTGAAACTCAGGTGGGTATCTACGAGTTAGAACCCTATCTGAACAGGTTGTATGGTGAAAGTCTTGGGTTAGTCATCCTCAAGAAAGAAGAAGGAACTTATACATTACGTAGATGGGATCCCTTCATGCCTGGAGACTTGAATGCTGTTTATGAAATTCTAAATTTCATCGACCCGGCTGTGAGGGGTCGCGCGGATGGCAATAAGTGGGGCGGGTCGGCGGACATTGGCGGCTCTCCGCGAGAAAGCGGTACCAAATTAACGCCTAAGGAAATCGCGAAGTCGTGTCGTGAAGCTTTTCAAAAACCCGGCCTTGGCACCAATGTGATCCGTTTCATCCGTAGTGTGATCATAACAAGTGCCACAATCGGAATTTCAACATTGTGTGCATCATACCTTTTTCCCCGATCGTGGCTCAGCAGCACAGCGACACAGGACCTTTTTACGAAGACTGATTTCTTATTTTTTACTGCATTGATTTTTTTCACTGCATTGTGCCTGGCATTTTTGGCCCATAGAAGGCCCTGGCAATTTGGAATTGCCGTTCCTATAGGCAAAAACTGGTGGATTTTATTGCCATTTGTATTATTTTCCGTGTTTGGACTCGGAATCTATTTCCCGTATAAAGGCATGAAATTGCATAGTATTTATGAAACTGCAATTTATCTTATTATAGCTGTTCCTTTAGCTTCAGAACTTTTGTTCCGCAGTTTAATTCATGGAATTCTAGTGAATCCAAGTAACATTCAAAGTTGCAGGAGCCGCTGGTTTTTATCTTTTCCATCCGTTGCCGCCGCATTATTATATTCAGGTTTTATGGTTTATCTTTTGCTTTTTTCAGGCCACCTCCAGAATGGCTTTCAAGCCAAAGCAACGGCGGGCTGCCTGTTTGCTGCATTTGTGCTCGGACTATCCACCAGTTTCGTCCGAGAAAGGTCACAGAGTGTTTTTCCTGCTATAATTTTTCACGCTCTGGGAATGATCGCTCTAATCAAATATTA
>JAUZPT010000564.1 GCA_030705745.1 Bacillota bacterium
TCATAATACCGATCATCACTGCTCTTATCATTGCATCGGCGGTTTATGTGGTAAGGCATAGCGGCCAGCGATATACAGGTGAAGCACTGATCTATACCGGGTCAGTCAACTCGACGGATTTAACGGATCCGACTAATATTGCTGCAAAATACTCTGATGCAAATTACCCTGCTGCAAAATACCCTGATTTAAAAAATCTGGTTGTGTTCGTTTCTGAAAAAGGCCAAGTGAAATTCACGTTGAATGGCAAAACGCAGGGTGAAGTTCAAAAAGAGCTGGATACAATCACGAAGGACTATAACAAACAGCTTCAGATGAATTCTGCTGACCGGGTAAAACTTACAAAACAATCTTTAAACATACTTAATAATAGAAGTAAAATACTGGAAAAATTAATCCCGAGTTACAATGATACATTGGACCACGGCAATCTTCTAGATGACCAAAAAAGGGATTTGACAATGCTGAGTTTGGATGCACAGGTTGAAAAGACGAAAGTGGATGAAAAAATAATCTCCATGAGTACCGACCTTAAATTATTCGAACAGCCGAATGTTGTTTTGAAACCAACTGTAAGTCCGAAGAAAACGTATATTCCTCAAGGCTTGATTATCGGGATTATCCTAGGACTTGTATTCACGGTCGCGTTTTTGATGCTTCTGAAATATATAAGCGATGCCAGGAGGTACTACAAACATGATTAATTTCGCACTGGTTGGAATGGGACATATTGCGAAGAAGCACATGGAAGCAATCGAACGTTCAGAGGGCGCTCAGCTGCTAGCGATTTGCGATACAAATCCTGCACGCCTTGAAATGGAATCTGATAATGTGAAAAAATATACAGACCTTGTTAACATGCTTGAGGAAAATCCAGAAATTGATGTAGTGAGCATTTGTGTTCCTTCTGGATTGCATGCGAGACTGACAAAAATTGTCGCTGAGCATAAGCGCCATATCATTGTTGAAAAGCCGATGTCGTTAAAGCTGCAAGACGCGGTAGACATGGTCCGCTATGCTGAAGAAAACGGCGTTAAGCTTGCCGTTGTGCATCCAAACCGTTTTCGCCCAGCGATACAAAAGCTTCGTGAAAAAATGGATGCTGGCTCGTTTGGGAAGCTGAGCCATGCCAATGCGACGGTTCGCTGGAATCGTAACCAGGCGTATTATGATCAAGCGGAATGGCGCGGCACTAAGGAATTTGATGGCGGCGTGCTCATGAACCAGGCTATTCACGACCTTGATTTAATGCTTTGGCTAATGGGGCCGGTCGTTTCCGTTCAGGCGATGGCAGCAACGCGGTTGCGCAAAATTGAAACGGAAGACGTTGCCGCTGCGGTCGTTCAATTTGAAAATGGTGCACTCGGTGTCATCGAAGCAGCAACAACGGTTTATCCGAAAAACCTTGAAGAATCGTTGGCGATTTTTGGCGAAACAGGCTCTGCCAAGATAAGCGGCCAAAACGCAAACTATATCGAAACTTGGGATTTTGAAGACGTGTCAGCTGAAGAA
>JAUZPT010000565.1 GCA_030705745.1 Bacillota bacterium
ACCAAAGATGACGTTTGTCCGCTTTGAATTGACGTTGTGGACAATCGATTTAACATGCGGCAAAACTGCCGTGATTTGCTCGATTAGCTCATTTTTAAACGGAAGATCAGCCGTACGCGTGATCAAAACGACCATCAGCTCCCCCGTTTTCTTCCCATAACGCGCCATGATATGACGGAGCACACCTTTGTGCGACTCTTCATTATAAGCAGGTATTCGCAGCTCGCTGCAAATTTCCTTTACCGCCTGCACTGCTTCATTCACTTCAGTCAATTGAATAAGACTTTCATTCGTATCGACAATTTCGTGGCTGCGCGGTTTAAAAAACCCGGCAATCAGCTTTCCGTCTTTTTCGCCGACAGGAACCTGAGCCTTGTTTCGGTAATGCCATGGCTCATCCATACCGAGAACCGGATGCACCAAAACATCACTCAGTTTACCAATGCGCGAAAGCACTTGACGGACCTGATTTTCTTTATACACGAGCTGCCCTTCATAGCTAAGATGCTGCAGCTGGCAGCCGCCGTATTTATTGCTCTCACTGCTTGGGATATTCACGCGGAACTCACTTGGCTTCAGAATTTCAATTAGCCGGCCCGCTGCATAACCTTTGTTTACTTTTATCACTTTAATTTTCGCACTTTCTCCAGGCAGGCCGCCCGGGACGAAAATCGGAAATCCTTCCACCTTCGCCACACCCGCGCCATCATGCGTTAAATCTTCGAATACTACCTCTATATAATCGTTTTTTTGCACTGGTATTGTTCTGTCCATGTTTTACTTCCTTTGCTTCGTTTTCAATACGAAAATTGTATCATAACGTAAGCAGCATTGCGAAAAAGGCGGAATTTTCACTTCCTGTCTGATTAAAACTTCTCTGCATCTTGTTCTAATTGTGTGATGAACGTACCAAGATTTTTTTCATTGATCCAGTTCGTCCCCCACACATCATCGTTTTTTAATAAAATACCTAAAAACCAGATTCGCCGCAGCGCGACAAATTTGCTTAAAGCGTTCAGATTGTCCTCATTTAAACTGTTTTGTCCAAGATAGCCATTCAGGAATTCATCCCAGCATGTGGCTTCTAAACTAGGATAGTTGTTTTTCAAATTCCACCAAAAGACCGCCAGATCATAGGAACGATAGCCACTGCTACAGCAATCGAAATCGAAAGCCTCTATTTTCTGTTCGCTCAGATGCATATTGAAATTATGAAAATCACCGTGGCAAAATCCGTATTCAAGCTTTTTAGAAGTAACATCTTCTTTAATCGTCTGTATCAGTCCGTTCAAAAAAGAATCCTTGCCGTCGCCAAAATATTGATTCAGTTTGGGTATGATCAGCTCCAGTGGATCGTCTGCTAAATGCTTGAGGTCTATCTCAAACCGCCGTTTATGCCTCGACGTAAAGTTAGCGGATACTTTATGCAGCTTACCAAGTGATTTTCCGATAAGGAGGCAATTTTCTTTCGTAATATCCGGACGTTCACCCTTTGAAAAAGTAAATAA
>JAUZPT010000566.1 GCA_030705745.1 Bacillota bacterium
CCAGTCGGTTGACGGAGAAGTCGAGGAGGCAGCACGGGTAGATGGTGCAAATGAATGGCATGTTTTCCTATTCGTAACGCTTCCATTATCGGTTAAAGCGGTCGTAACCGGAATGATCCTTAGCTTTTCCAGAGCTCTTGGTGAATTTGGGGCCACATTAATGTTTGCCGGTAACATACCTCAAAAAACACAAACTGCCCCGTCTGCAATCTATATTGCAATGGATTCGGGGAATATGGAAACTGCATGGATTCTGGTAATTTCAATGATAGCCATATCATCACTCATGTTGTTTGCCACAAACTTAATTAAACAAAAATAAAGCAAAAAGCAACGGGTCGAATGCTTTTTGCTTTATTTGTTTTTCGAGTAATATTTTCCTGCTCCCATTAATGACCAAGCTATAATGACACCAACTAATCCATAAACTGCGTCCATATGAAAAATCTTCTTTTCTTCAGGCCTTTTGTGACTGCCTTCTTTTTTGGGGATTTTTCTGAAGCCTTCAAGTCGACGAATTGGAGGATGTTCCCTTTTCGGTCTTGTATCGCCAGTGATCCAAAGTCGTTCACTTGATAAGCCGCTCCCTTCGCAGGAATTGTTACCACTGTATCAGATCCAAGGAAAAAAGCGTGTTTACCGAATTTAAAATGTTCATTTTTAATCAATTTTTCATGTTTGAATTTGTTGAAACCATAATCGAGAAGCTTGACTGTGTCCTTGTAAATATCCTTTTTATGATTTGCACTCAACTCGATGAGAGTTAATTTCATTCTTCCATTGTCTGCTGTAGTGGCAAGTGTATGTTTGGATTCATCAAGGTATCCAGTTTTCCCTCCAGTTATACCCTTATAAGGAACTTCCCCTGTTAACATGAGATGATGAGAGCGCAAAGTTGTTTTCCATGCCTGTCCATTCCACTTAAGCTGTTTCATTCCAAAAATTTCGGCAAATTCGGCATTTTTCATAGCATATGAGGTGATTGTCGCTAAATCCATTGCTGTTGAATAATGATTTGCGTTAAATAAACCATTTGGATTCACAAAGTGGGTATTTTTCACACCTATGTTTTGTATCAAGTACTCATTTAAGTGTTGGGCGAATTTTTCAAGCTTACCATCCAAATGTTCTGCAACGGCAATTGCCGCATCATTCCCGGAATTAATCAGCATCCCTTGAATAAGAGTCTTAAATGGAATCTTCTCGCCTTCGACAAGATAAACTCGTGTTCCATCTGCTTTTACAGCGTTATGGCTGACTGTGACAGTATCATTTAAATTTCCTTTTTCCAACGCATAAATCGCAGTGGCGATTTTTGTCAAACTTGCAGGATAAAGCCGTTCATTAGGATTTTGGGAAAATAAAACAGCACCCGTCTCTGAATCAATAAGAACTGCTGCTTCACTTTTGATATGAACAGTTGAATTCTGACTTGCAAACGTATTGATTCCGATGGAAAAAATAAACATAAAAACAACTATACAACTTATAAATTTCAAC
>JAUZPT010000057.1 GCA_030705745.1 Bacillota bacterium
CATGAATTCCTGTTTGTTTTCGTGTTTAGGTGCCCATAAATGAATTATGCAAACAAAGTAATCAATTCTTTTTCGGGCATTTTCACATATGTTAGCCAACTATCCATTTTTCGACCGATAAATTTTTATAAAAAGCTCTTTTATATCATAAATCAGGTACTAGAGATAGGCTATTTTTGATTTACCCACGAATTTCTGGGATTTACCCACGTTTTAGATTCACTTACCCACTTTTCGGCTCCATTTACCCACGTTTTAAGTTCAAAAACCCACTTTTGGCTCTCCGTCCCTAAATATTAAAAGTCAGGCAACAGCCTGGCTGAGGTAATAGGTGGTTAGGACAAACTATTCCCTAAAAAAACAGCCCTTTATAAGGACTGTTTTAGGCTGATAACATATTAAATTGAGCTTTGATTAGATCATAGTATTCGCCATGAAGATCCATTAACTGATCATGGTTACCCTGTTCTTTAATTTCGCCATGGTCGAGAACAAAAATATGGTCTGCTTCCCGGATGGTTGATAAACGGTGAGCGATAATAATCGCTGTACGCCCTTTTAATAGAGAGCGCAAGGCACGCTGAATCTTAAGCTCAGTCTCCGTATCGATACTCGCTGTTGCTTCGTCAAGTATTAATATTCTAGGGTCCGCAAGTATCGCCCTGGCAAACGACAGCAGCTGCCTTTCGCCGACCGAAAGAACATTTCCCCGTTCTTCCACTTCTGTTTGATAGCCATTCGAAAGCTTTTCAATGAAAGCATGTGCACCCACAGCTTTGGCAGCTTCCACTACTTCGTCGTCTGTAGCATCAGGCCGGCCAAATCGGATATTTTCGATAATCGTTCCAGAAAAAATAAATGTGTCCTGGAGTACAATACTGATTTGGTTTCTCAAGCTTGAAAGCGAAATATCCTTTAAATCGATTCCATCAATTTTGACTCTTCCGCTTGTAGGATCATAAAAGCGTGTAACCAAATTGACAATCGTTGTTTTACCGGAACCTGTGTGCCCAACTAAGGCAACTGTCTGGCCGGCCTTCATTTCAAGCGAAACATTATTTAATGCTGCTCTTTTTTCATCATAAGAAAAGGAAACATTTTCAAAAGCTATATCACCTTTTATTTCATTAATTTCAATGGAGTCTTTTTTATCAGAAACGATTGGCTCTTCATCTAAAAATTCAAAAATTCTTTCAGAGGATGCCATTCCCATCAGAAGCTGATTGTACACCTGGCCAATTCTTGAGATTGGTTCCCAAAACATTCCTAAATAAAACGCAAAGGAAACAAAGACCCCAATTGTGATCGAATTTACTTGGATCAGGTGCACACCATACCAGATAAGTACGGCTGTTCCCAAGGCATTGGTTAGTTCAACTAGTGGTCGGAACATCGCATTTTTTTTGGAAGCGGAGCGCCAGCTCTCGAAATTTTCCGTATTGACTCCATCAAAAAACTCCATGTTTTCTTTTTCCTGAATGAAAGACTGCGTTACTCTTATCCCCTGCATACTTTCATTTAAATGGGAATTCAGCTTTGATTGTTTAAGGCGCACTGTTTGCCATGACCTTCTGATATTTTTGCGCAAGCTGGTTGAAATGAAAAACATGATAGGAAGAATCACCATGATCCCAAGTGTTAATTGCGGACTAAGTGTAAATAAAATGACACACACTCCGATTAAAAGGACCATGTCTGTTAACACATTTATAACTCCGTTTGTAAAAAGCTCTTGAAGGGAGTTAATATCATTCATGATTCTGACTAAGATTGAACCCGCAGATCGCTGGTCAAAAAAACGATGTGATAAACTTTGTACGTGTGTAAATAAATGCTTTCGCAAGTCATATATGACGCCTTGCCCTAGTGCATTCATCCATTTAATGCGAAAAATATTCGCTAAATAAGAGAATGAATATAATACCGCTATCGTTGCAACTAGTATAGTGAGCAAGTGGGTGTCTTTATTTTTCAATGCTTTATCAAGAGTATAAACACCAATCAAGATCGGAATAATCAGCCTTACTGCAGTAGTAATTACGACCATAAGAATTGAAAGTGGCAGCAGGTTTTTCCGATACGGTTTCATATAGCCGAATAACCGGAGCATTTGCTGCCAGTTAAACGGCTTATCGATGACAACGTCCTGTGAATATCTGAATCTGTTTAATAGATTTTCATTTATGGCTTTCTTTTGCAAATTTCCCACCTCCTATTAACTTACTTTGGAATCCAGGACTTTTTTCTGATCCTTGAATTGAATATCATAAATTCTTTGATATAGACCGTTTTGATGAATCAAATCCTCATGTACTCCACGTTCTACAATTCTTCCATTATCCAGAACCAAGATTTCGTCAGCATTTTTCAGCGAAGAAATTCGGTGGGCAATAATAAATGTCGTCCTGCCTTCCATTGCTTCCTTTAACGCCATTTGGATCCTGAATTCCGTTTCCATATCCACTGCACTAGTTGCATCGTCCAATATTAAAATGCTTGGATTAATGCAGAAGGCTCTTGCAATCGAAATTCTTTGTTTCTGACCGCCTGATAAACCCATACCTCTTTCTCCAAGAAGGGTATCATAACCATCTGGTAATTCCATGATAAAATCATGTGCCTGTGCACGTTTAGCTGCAGCAATAATTTCATCCATCGTCGCATTTGGATTTCCATAGGAGATATTTGCCTTAATGCTTGATGAAAAAAGGAAGGATTCTTGAAGGACAAATCCAATTTTCCCTCTTAATGATTCTAATGAATATTCTTTCACATCAATTCCATCAATTAAAACCTTACCCTCTGCCGGTTCGTAAAATCTAGTCAGCATTTGGGTAATGCTGGTCTTACCGGAGCCCGTTGAACCTATTAAACCGATCACTTTTCCCGGTTCAGCCTTGAAGGAAATATCCTTTAGTGCTTCCTGGTCCTCAGTGCCATATCGAAGTGTAACATTTTGGAATTCGACATCACCTATTAGTTTCTCTTTCGTAACAGGCGCGTTTACTTCAATAATTTCATTTTCTGCTTCAAGAACCTCAACAAGCCTTTCTCCAGATGCCTTCGCTTGGGAAAATAAATTGACGACGAATCCAAGGTTCATAATCGGCCACATAATATACCACACAAGGCTGTAGAATGCTACAAGTTCTCCTGGTTTAAGCTCGCCGCTAATCACTTTATAACCGCCATATGCTAGCAGGAGCACCACACTGATATTCCCTAAAAACTCCATTAAAGGAAAATATTTAGCCCAAATGCTTGAGGTAAATAAAAATTCATTTCTATACTCCTTATTTGAATCATTAAATTTTCCAATTTCAAACTCTTCTCTTGAAAGGGATTTAACGGTATTGATCCCGCTGATATTTTCCTGTACTTTCGTATTTAATCGGCCGAATGATTTCCTTATTCCTCTGAAAGCAGGGTGGACAGCTTTATCAAATTTGTAAACGACTACCGCTAAAAAAGGAAGTGTACTTAAGGTTACAAACGTTAGGGAAATCGAGTAGTGGAACATCACAGCAAACGAAATTAAGATTAATAAGAAAAACCGAAGTAATTCCGAAAATCCTGCCGAAAGGAAAAAACGGAAGCCTTCTACATCTGCTGTCAGCCTGGACATCAAGTCCCCAGTTTTTGCATTGTCATAGTATTTGAAAGGCAAAAATTGGAGTTTTTCATACAGTGCATTTCTCATTTTATATACTGAGGTAATTCCAAATAAATCCCCGGTATATTGCTGGATAAAAGTAGCCACACCTTTGATTCCCATGATTCCCACAAACCCAAATACCAGATATGGAACCATATAATATTTACCGCCAATGACAACGTCATCAATCGTCATTTGCAATATCATTGGATATACCACTGTTATGGCTGTAACAGCTAGCATAAATACCATCGACCAAATAAAATAATTTTTATATGGCCAGTAAAATGGCTTTAATTTTTTAAACGTATCCATTCTATACCTCCTCGATTTAATAATCTGATTCTTGTTCAAGAATGTTTTTTTAAAAAGCAAATATAATTTTTTAAAAATTTAGAACTGAACAAAAATATAACATAAATATAAATATAACGGGTTTCGAAATAATTTACCACTCTTTTTTGTTTGAATTTTCCACTTTTTTAATCAAAAAAAATAAGAACCGCGTTGGCAGCTCTATTGTAAAAACATTCGTTCATCAACATCATCAGGAATATAAAAAGCAGACTTTCTCACTCGGACCGGCCCGAGATCCATTTGTATAGATGTTCAAGTACATGCGGCCATGCTTGTTCATGCCCTTTCATCGACTCTTCATCTTGAAACCCTGCATGTGTTAGACGCAATTGTGTTCCGGCTCCATACGATTCAAGCTCAATCGTAACAACCGTTTCAGCTCCTTTTGTTCCCCCTGCCCCAGTAACCCATGTTATTTCGACAAGACGATCTTGCTCTAGCCTTAAAAATCGCCCATAATGTGGATGGCGTTTTTCTTCGAAGATTGTCTCAAAGAAGAACACTGTGTTGACTTCACCACTCATTATCAAAGTTCCAGGGGCAGCAAACCATTGGTCGAACTGTTTTGTCCATGCTTTGTAAAGTGCATCTGGAGGTACATCCATCTGGCGCTCCACCGTTAGATTAAACGGTCTTGTTGAAAGGTCAGGTATCGTAATAGATTTCATCATCATGTCCTCCATATCTTCTTTTGTAAATTATACCATTATTTAGTGCGATTTTTTCAATTTGTATAGTTACTAAAATACAATATATACCTATTCTATTAACCTTTGAAAACTCCTTTATTTTACTTGCAGAACAAAATCATAATCGGCACTGCCGCGAGATTGGTTCGCTATTTTTTTATCCATCCACCACACACCGAAAGAATAATAATACGTTCCTTTTTGTTTAGGGGCTGTAAAAAGATTATTCTTCACTTTTACGATTTTAGTTTCTTTATTTGCATTGATCGATTGAACATGGAATTGGTTAGGTTTCGGTTTATAGTTCATTATAAAAGTGATTACTTCATTTGGTTTAACTTTTATTGCCTCTTTTCCCGCTAACATTTGTACTGGTCCAATTGTGTCCACGCATTTTCCTGTACCTTTCCCTGACCAACAATAAGAACCCAATACCGTTGGATACATTTTGTTCTGAACCTCAATTTTTGCTTCTGGCGGTTTTTCTTCCGCCCTGCTCGTAATTGAACATCCCAAAGGAATTAAAAGGAAAAACAAGAATGCAGCTGTTCTTACTATCATTGCTCATCTACCCCCTTTAACAGTTAGTCGGATATATAATTTTTTAGTTGCATATTTGTTTTAAATTATTTATGCACTTGGGTAGAGGTAAACTTCTTTCTGGAAAAATGAGCGGATCATGAAAAAAAAACAGACAGGCGCACATGATAAGTTTATCGCTTCCCATTAGGATGAATTTTAGTGGGAACGTAATAGTATTAAATTTCATTGAAATTGTTCGCCGTGTTCAACTCTCGGTTAGTGAAAATGCGTCCCTGCTGATTACAGAAACGCACCCAATTGTTAATTAATCTTCAATTGTAGTTCTATCCTTACGGGATAAGCCTTACGGATTGCAAAATCCTTCTACAGTATATTGGTTTTGAACCAAATTTTTTTCCCTCACTCTAAAAACTCACAAATGGAACGGATTACTTTTTCTTCCCAATCCACTGAGTTGAAGGTATGATCTGCATTATCAACTTGAATAAGTGTTGCTTTTTCATGGTAGCAGTTTTCGATATAAGACGATGAAACATTAAATGGCACGGCTTGATCTTCTGTTCCGTGAACGATCAGCACGTTTTTCTCATACTGTGATGCACGCGTCCAAACTTCTAACGTTTGAAGCTCTTCGATGAATGGTTTTCCAATCAAATTGCCACCGAGGTCATAACCATTTAGGCTCTCAATAAACATAGCGGTTTCTCCAATCGCCTTCGCCATTTTCCTCATTTCTCCAGCCGGTGCCAAGAGAATCAGTTTATGCACATCATCCGGAAAATCACCTGCAAATAAACTTGCTACAAGCCCTCCCATGCTAAATCCTAAAACGGCAATCTGATTACTATCTACTGAAGGATGAGATTTTACAAACTCGAAGATCGCTTTAGCTTCATCTAATTCCTTTAGCACGGTCATGTCCTCAAAATTCCCGTCACTTTCTCCACTTCCCAAAAAGTCAAACCGAAAGCTTGCGATTCCCAGCGCTTCCAAAGCTCGAGAAATTTTCAAAAAGAATCGATGAGGTTCAAGCTTCGTCCCCGTGAATCCGTGAAGCAGGATAACGGCAGGCACCTTCTCCCCCGCTGGAATATGTTCCATCCCGCGTAATACTTGGTGATTATAAGTGATTTCAACTGCTTTTTGCATATCAGATTCTCCTTTTTTTATGTATTTTGCAATTGCCTTTGAGTGCTAAAATTCTTTTCTGTGAACAGAATTATTGGAGAAATACTTCTCAAAAATCTCCCGAATAATCTACTTTCTCAATGGTTGAAAATTAAACATACTCAGTCATTGAGATCGTTTCATTTTTGAAAAGAGTTAAAAAACTCACGTTACATCCATCATAAATTATGATGCAAATGGAAGAAACCTTTTTTTACTAACTTTTTACATCCCTATTTGAACCTGAACCGACTAAAACCACCCTTTCATGTCAGGATGGATAAGAAAACTTGCTGTGGTATTGTCATTCGAAGATAGAAAAAAAGACTATTTGTCCTACAAGTTTCATACGATGAAGAGAGAAATTTCAAGGAGGATCATTTGCAATGGGGATTTTAAACAGAGGAATGTTCGTTTTAGTGCTTTCGGCATTTTCTGCTGAATGCATTGAATTGCTTATAAAAATGGTGCTTGCACGGGAACTTGGAAATCATGGTCTTGGGCAATATATGTCCATACTGCCCTTCGTTTTTCTTATCTTTTTACTGTCAAGACTTGAATTGCCTGTCTCCATTTCAAAGCTTATCGCTGAAAAAGAAGAACAGTATCATCGGAACATTCTTTTACATGGCATCAATTTGGCTCTCATAATTACTATTCTTTTAGTCATCGCCTGTACATTGACTCTTCCCTTTTTACCGATGTTCGATGTCTACCACTCGTTTACGCGATGGCTTTTTCTAATCGTGATACCCATCTTATCCTTTTCTGCCGTTGCCAAAGGCTATTTTATGGGAAAGCATCAAATGGGGAAAATCGCAATTTCTAATATACTGAAGCATACAGTCCAGCTCGGCGCTTTATTTTTCCTTTTTCGATTATTTGATTTTCAGCCAAAAACCGCACTCCTTGTCTCATTCGGGGCATTACTTGGCAGTGAAGTCATCGTATTCGCCTATTTGATGTCTGCGTTTGCTATCTCCTACCAAGTCGTTAAACGGAAGCCATCAAAGAACCTGGAAGGTGAATCTGTTCAAAAAGAGTTAATGAAGGTGTCGGTTCCTGTAACAGCCATGCGTATATTTTATGGAGTCATTTCTGCTATACAGCCATTTATCATGAAGACAGCGCTGGTTCACTCCGGCCTTACTCAAAATGAAGCAATTGCGGAGTTTGGCAAACTCACAGGTATAGCGATGGCCATTGGGTTTTTCCCCGCGTTTATTGGGCACAGCTTACTCATTGGCATAATTCCAACCGTTTCCAAAGCATATTCTCAAAAAGATTACAGCACATTACAACGCCTACTAGGACAAGTAATTAAGGCAACATTTTTTTACGGACTACCCGCAGTCACATGCTGCTATTTTTTTGCACGTCCGTTAACAAAAACTTTCTTTCATACAGAAGACGCTTCCGTTTATGTTCAGTTACTTTGGCCGTTTTTTCTGTTCCATTATTTTATCATTCCAATGCAGGCTTACTTAATTGGTCTCGGACTGATGAAGGATGCACTCATACATACAATTTGGGCCACTGCCGTTTCTTTTGTCCTGATTTACTCGCTTGGTTCCATGCCCCAATGGAGAATGGACGGAATATCGATTGGTTTAAATACGGAAGCCATTTTGCTAACCTCGTTGCATTTTCTAACCATCATCAAAAAAATAGGATTTAAATTCAATACTGTTCCTAAGTTTTCAGATTACTGAAATTTACTATTGCCAAACATAAAACTGAATGGGAATAAAAGCATATAAATAACTTTATTCCCCCTCTCCATTGACATCATTTTGGAATCATGGTATATTTATCTCGAATTAAAGATATATGATTTAAAGATAAAAAATTTCTTCTTCCATTATCTATTTATTTTTCAAATTGAGGGAGATTATTAAATAGCCATAATAATTGATACATTGGAGGATTTTACGATGAACAACTTAAAAGGGATACACCACGTTACAGCGATTACGAGCAGCGCTGAAAAAAACTATGAATTTTTCACATATGTGTTAGGAATGCGGTTAGTAAAGAAGACCGTGAATCAGGATGACATACAAACATATCACCTGTTTTTTGCCGATGATCAGGGCAGTGCTGGAACCGATATGACGTTCTTCGACTTCCCAGGCATTCCGAAGGGCATACACGGTGCAAATGAAATTTCCAAAACATCGTTCCGGGTCCCAACGGACGCGGCAATTGATTATTGGGTCACACGTTTTGATCGATTGGAAGTTAAACATAGCGGTGTTAAAGAACAATTCGGCAAAAAGACGCTTTCTTTTGTTGATTTTGACGACCAGCACTATCAATTAATTTCAGATGAAAACAATAAAGGTGTTGCAGCCGGAACACCATGGCAAAAAGGACCTGTTCCTCTTGAATACGCCATTACTGGATTAGGGCCGATCTTTATCCGTATCGCAAATTTCGATTATTTTAAAGAAATGATGGAAAAAGTGATGCTATTTAAAGAAATCGCTCAAGACGGAGATTTTCATTTATTTGAAGTCGGTGAAGGAGGAAATGGCGCAGCAGTCATTGTGGAATATAGCCCTTCGCTTTCGCAAGCACAACAAGGATTCGGCACAGTCCACCATGTCGCATTCCGCGTGGAAGACCGTTCTGTTTTGGATCAATGGATGAGTCACATGGAAAGCTTTGGATTCCAAACATCCGGCTATGTAAACCGCCACTTTTTTGAATCTCTGTATGTACGTGTCGCACCACAGATTTTGTTCGAATTCGCAACAGACGGCCCAGGTTTTATGGGCGATGAACCGTATGAAACACTCGGAGAAAAATTATCTTTACCTCCATTTTTAGAACCAAAACGGGAACAAATCGAAAAGCTTGTCCGCCCGATTGATACAGTCAGAAGCACAAAAGAAATCATTAAAGAATAAAAAAAGGTGACAGGCACTATCCAGAAAATTGGATGGTGCCTGTCACTTTATGTGGAAATACAGCCTGAAACCTCTATCCTTGTTTTCTGAAAATGATGCCAAGGATTCAAATGAGGCATAAAAGTTCTTTAATTCTTTATCGAAAAAGGAAAATTCCTTTCCTTCTAGTAACTGAAATTGTTTAATAAACTCATGCATTTGCTTTGGTGATGTGAAGCTCTTTTCCCTGAATAAATTGTGGTTATTCTGGTTGATGAACTGTACCTTGAACACGAAAACACCTCCTATTCCTAATAATCATACTCCGAATAGGAGGTGCAATCTCATATGCTTTGTGAATATTTCTGCACAATCCATTAATTTTACAAAAAACTTCAGAAACGAAACCGTGCCATTCTTAAAATAATTATTCCCACGTAAGCCTGTACGCTCTTACAATGATGCCGTCGTTGCCTGGTTCGAAATCCAATTCAGGCACACGTTCAAAGCCTAAGCGTTCATATAATCTCATCGCCTGCTCCATGAACTGTCCGGTATGCAGACCGATCGAGTGATAGCCTTGCACCTTTGTTCTCTCAATGCATTCGGTAACGAGTGAAGAAGCAACGCCCATTCCTCTGGCATTCGGCGAAACAGCAAGCATTCGGATTTCAGGATAGCCCTGCTCCTCAACACTTCCGTCATAGGCATTGCTGTTTGCCGGAAACAAAGCCACACTTCCTACAATTTCTCCATTCAGTTCCGCAACAATTCGCACCACACCCGCCAACATGTCCTTATCGGATGAAATGGCGCGCTTTAGCGCTTGCCAATGCCCATCCGGAATGCTTTTGGAATGTTCTTGATATGCGGTGACCCTATGTTCACGGATGAAAGTCAATTCATCATCTTTTGCATTACGTATTCTCATCGTCAACCTGCTTTCATCTATTTCTGCCGTAAAAATTTCTCTGTTTTTCGGCTGAGGCTTTCTCGCTTGTGCTCTGAATGGAGACCAGAAAGGTCAGGACCCTTGGGCAAAATGTTTTTGCTTTTTTGATCATCGGTAGCTATATGGTTGGAAAGATGATAATGCACTTTTATTGCATGAAAATCTGTCGTATCGCCAAATCCAGGCGTTTGGTATAAATCTCTTAAATAACCCCATAAATTCGGAAAATCTACAATCCTATTTCGGTTCGTCTTAAAGGCTGAGTAATACGCAGCATCGAAACGGACTAACGTCGCATACAACCGAACATCAGAGTCGGTAATATAGTCTCCGAATAAAAATCGCTTGTGTGCGAGGCGTTCCTCCAGCTCATCTAGTCTGGCAAATAACGTATCATACGCCTCTTCATATGCTTCCTGCGATCGGGCAAATCCGCATTTGTACACACCATTATTGATGTCATGAAAAATTACACCATTCAGTGAATCGATCTCCAGGCGGAGGCTATCCGGATACAAATTCGGCGCATTTTCCTTGTGAAACGGTGCCCACACGGTTTCGAAGTAGTTTGTCAGTTTAAAATAATCATTGTTCACGACCTTTTGCTGCAACAAATCAACGACTACAGGAACTGTTGGCCGGCCACTGTAATCAGGCTCTGTATTTTTATAAATTTCACTCATATAGCGAATTCCAAGCACAGGATCCACCACATCACCCTCAAGGGAAAATTCCCAGTCTACATGTGGAGTATTTGTCCTCATCGGGCTCGCCGTTCCTAAACTAATAACATCCTC
>JAUZPT010000058.1 GCA_030705745.1 Bacillota bacterium
CGAAATGTGAACGACCGGGAATTTGCTGTAAAATCCCAACAACATTTATTGAAATTTTTAACGATTTATAATTCCATTTAGATTCGACAATATCCACTTTTATTTTCCGGGAAATGAAAGCCTTTCGAACTGATTAGGCTTTTTTTTTATATAGTAATGTATATTCCGACAATATTTTTCAAACTTTAACAGAGATAAATGGTATCCATCAAGAATGTTTGGTAAGATGAACTTGTATCTCCCTGATACAACTCAAAGTAAAAGGTAAGGTGATTTCATGCAACGCCTCATTCTAGCCTCTTCTTCCCCAAGGCGAAAAGAACTTCTCGAAAATCTCCAACTCACTTTTGATACCTCCACCAGTGAAGTCGATGAAAGCTTTGAAGAGGGGGCACTTCCTGAAGATGTTGTAATTGAACTGGCACTTCGAAAAGCGAATTCTGTGTTTAGGACTAATCCGGAAGCTTTTGTGATTGGCTCCGATACAATTGTGACAGCTGATGGCCTGATCCTTGGTAAGCCTCAAAACAGCGATGAAGCGTTTGATATGCTTAAGCTGCTATCAGGAAGGAAGCATGATGTTTACACAGGTGTGACGATTTTGTCGCCTGTAAAGTCCGTTTCTTTTTATGAAAAAACTGAAGTAATGTTTTGGGAGTTAACAGATGAGGAAATAAGGTGGTATATTCAGAGCGGTGAACCGTTCGATAAAGCAGGATCCTATGGAATACAAGGCCTGGGGAGCATATTCGTAAAACAAATTACCGGGGATTATTTCACGGTTGTTGGTCTGCCCGTTTCAAGGACAATCCGGGCTTTAAAACAGGCTGGGTACATTCTTCCTTATTAAATCCAATCCTTTAATGACTCCCATCTAGGGAGGAAAATTGAATGACCACTACGAACACACTGATGATTCGAGATTATCCACAAGATGAAAGGCCAAGAGAGCGCTTCATGAAACATGGCCCATCAAGCCTATCCAATCATGAACTAATTGCTTTATTGTTGCGTACGGGAACGAAGGATGAATCTGTACTTCAGCTTTCAAATCGCCTTCTCTCCCAATTTGAAGGACTAAGGCTCTTGAAAGCGGCAACCCTTGAAGAAATCACTGCTATTAAGGGGATTGGTGCAGCCAAGGCCATCCAGCTTCTTGCTGCGGTTGAGCTTGGCCGGAGAGTAGCAAATTTATCCTATAATGACAGATATGTTATACGTTCACCTGAAGATGGAGCGAATTTCGTCATGAATGATATGAGATTTCTTTCCCAAGAACATTTTGTTTGTCTTTATTTAAACACCAAAAATCAAGTACTCCACAAACAAACTATTTTTATCGGCAGCTTGAATGCATCTATCGTACATCCGCGTGAGGTGTTCAAAGAAGCCTTAAAGCGCTCTGCCGCCTCCATTATTTGTATTCATAACCATCCCTCCGGTGATCCCGCACCAAGCCGTGAAGATATCGAAGTGACAAAACGGCTTGCGGAATGCGGGAAAATAATTGGAATTGATGTTCTTGATCACTTAATTATCGGTGAAAACAAATTTGTCAGCCTGAAAGAAAAAGGTTATTTGTGACACTATGATTTTATTTCACGATAGGATATAATATTGCTTATGATTTTCGAAGGCCTTATTACAAAAAAGCTTCACTTCCTTAAAAAAAAGAAGCTTTCAAAACAGGAGTATTTTACGAAAGTTTAAAGATGAAAAATTACCATATCGTTGAATGTATTTTGTTAAAGTAGAAAGGGAGATACAACTATGTTTGGAATTGGGACAAGAGATCTGGGGATTGACCTAGGAACCGCAAATACCCTCGTGTTTTTAAAAGGCAAAGGAATTGTTTTAAGAGAACCTTCGGTGGTGGCACTTCAAACGGATACAAAGAGTATTGTAGCAGTTGGAAATGATGCGAAAAATATGATCGGACGTACACCGGGAAATGTAGTTGCATTAAGGCCAATGAAGGATGGAGTCATTGCCGACTACGAAACGACGGCGACGATGATGAAACATTATATTCGTGAAGCAACGAAAAGCAAAGGCTGGTTTACAGGGAAACCGTATGTTATGGTTTGTGTGCCATCTGGAATTACAGCTGTTGAAGAAAGGGCTGTTATAGATGCTACCAGACAGGCAGGTGCCAAAGATGCCTACACGATTGAAGAGCCGTTTGCTGCTGCAATTGGTGCCAATCTTCCTGTATGGGAACCAACCGGAAGCATGGTTGTGGATATAGGCGGAGGAACGACTGAAGTTGCGATCATCTCTTTAGGTGGCATTGTGACAAGCCAATCCATTCGGGTGGCAGGAGACGAAATGGACGAAGCCATTATTCATTATATTCGTAAAAACTACAATTTAATGATTGGTGACAGAACTGCTGAAACGATTAAAGTGGAAGTAGGCTCCGCAGGTGATACAGATGGAGTCGATAATATGGAGATTCGTGGCAGGGATCTTTTAACAGGCCTTCCTAAAACGATTGAAATTACGGCGAAAGAGATAGCGACTGCATTGCATGATACAGTTTACTCCATTGTTGATGCAGTGAAAAATACGCTGGAAAAGACTCCTCCGGAACTAGCCTCTGATATTATGGATCGAGGTATCGTTCTGACCGGCGGTGGCGCACTGCTGCGAAACTTGGATAAAGTAATTGGAGAAGAAACAAAAATGCCGGTACTTATTGCCGAAAATCCGTTGGATTGTGTCGCAATTGGAACAGGAAAAGCGCTTGACCATATTAATTTATTTAAAAATAAAGCAAGAGATTCTCGTTAAAAGACAAAAATGAGGTGTAGATCATGCCACAATTCTTTTTGAATAAACGCTTGATTGTATTGCTTGTCAGCATCATTATTCTCGTGGCATTGATCGGGTTTTCTTTAAGGGATCGAACCGAGCTGACCTGGCCTGAAAAATTCGTAAAGGATACGGTCGGTTGGGTTCAGTTTCTGGTTTCAAAGCCTGCCCATTCTGTTGCAGGCCTTTTTCAAAATCTCGAGGATTTGCAAAATACATATCATGAAAATAAAGAATTAAAAACCCGCGTAGAGCAAATTGTCAATCTTGAAAAGCAAGTTCAATTGCTGGACAAAGACAATAAAGAACTGCGCGTTATTCTTGATAAAAAAGAAACTTTGAGAGATTTTAAACCTTTGCAGGCAACAGTAATTGGAAGAAATCCTGATCTTTGGCAAGAAATGATGATCATTGATAAAGGAAAAACGAACGGGATTAAGAAAAATATGGCCGTGATTGGCTCAAACGGCAGTTTGCTTGGGAAAATCAAGTATGTGAACCAGTTCAGCTCTACCGTTCAATTATTAAGTTCAGCAGATCCTAAAAATCAAGTGTCAGCCATCATCCAAGGGGATAAAAATGTGTTTGGTCTTGTCGATGGCTACGATAAAGAAAAAAGATTACTTGTTAAAAGAATCCCATCTGACGCGATTATTAAAAAAGGACAGCTAGTGATTACTTCTGGCTTGGGTGAGGTGTTCCCTCAAGGGCTTCTCATCGGCAAAGTGGAAGAAGTCCAGTCTGATCAATATGGCCTTACCCAGACGGCATATGTGAAGCCGGGTGCAGATTTTTACGACATTGAAAACGTAATGGTCGTCAAGGGAACAATGATGCAACAGCAAGCAGCTGCGAATCTTGAGTTAAAGGGTGGAGGACAATGAATAAATTCTTGCTCCCCCTTTTATTTTTACTTCTCTTTATTTTGGAAGGTGTCTTTGTCGAATTCATGCCTTCGAAATACTCCGATAGCATGAAACTTGTTCCGCATTTTTTGCTCGTCGCTATCCTTCTTTTAAGTATATTTGGAAGCAAAAAACATGGGATTATTTATGGATTAGTATTTGGACTTCTATTTGATATCGTTTATACTGAAGTGATTGGTATTTATTTATTTATTTATCCATTAGCTTCCTATCTTGCCTCGAAAATGATGAGGGTGCTTCATGCCAATATCGTTATTGCTTCTATCACTACCCTGCTTGGGGTCGCTTTTGTTGAAGTCGGGGTTTACGAATTAAATAGAATAATACACATTACCGATTTAACCTTTATTGATTTCATCCAGATTCGTTTCATTCCGACGATTCTTTTAAATCTTGCATTTATCATCATCGTCGTTTATCCCTTAAAACGACTTTTCGAAAAGATATCTGAAGAGTTGGGAAGCGATTAACAGTTAAACGCTCTTTTTTTAAAAAAAAGGAGTTTGGGCGTTTTCTGTCGAATTATTTTCCTAATAAATAGAGGTGAATATTCTCCATGAAAAAACGGCCAAATGTAACAATTAAAGGAACAAAAGATGGACTGACACTCCATTTGGATGATCTTTGCTCATATCAGGATTTGAAAAGGGAATTGGATTCAAAACTATCAGCCGGATATAGGGCCCATGAAGACAGGCAATTGATTCCAGTCCGAGTTCAGTCTGGGAATCGGTATTTGTCTCCAGAACAGAAGGAAGAATTGAGAGCGTTGATCCGGCAAAAGAAAAACCTTGTTGTAGATTCGATTGAATCGAACGTATTGACATTGGAAGAAGCGGATAAATTGCATGAAGAGAGACAAATCATCACGGTTGCAAGGATGGTTCGCTCCGGTCAAATTTTAGAGGTTCCGGGAGACCTGCTCCTTATCGGGGATGTTAATCCCGGGGGAACTGTCATGGCAGCAGGGAATATTTTTATTATGGGATCACTTAAAGGAATTGCCCATGCCGGCTGCAAAGGAGACGACCAGGCTGTGATTGCTGCTTCAAGCATGAAACCGGCACAGCTCAGGATCAGCGATTGCTACAATAGGGCTCCGGACCATATTAAGTCAGAAGAAAAGCATGAAATGGAATGTGCATACATAGATCAAAACCGGCACATCGTAGTTGATAGATTACAAAGTTTAATCCATCTAAGACCTGATTTAACTAGATTAGAAGGGGGACGTTAGAGTGGGAGAAGCAATAGTAATTACATCCGGGAAGGGCGGCGTCGGCAAGACGACGACTTCTGCTAATTTAGGGACAGCATTGGCTCTTCAAGGAAAGAAAGTCTGTTTAGTAGATACAGACATTGGCCTCCGAAATCTTGACGTGGTCATGGGGCTAGAGAACCGTATTATTTATGATTTAGTCGATGTGATTCAAGGAAGATGCAAAATCCATCAAGCGCTCGTTAAGGACAAGCGATTTGAAGATCTTTTGTATTTGCTTCCTGCAGCGCAAACGACTGATAAATCCGCTGTACAGCCAGAACAAATGAAAGAATTGATTGATCAGCTAAAACAGGATTATGACTATATTATCATTGACTGTCCTGCAGGAATCGAGCAGGGATATAAGAATGCGGTTGCAGGTGCAGATAAAGCGATCGTTGTCACGACACCAGAAGTTTCAGCTGTCAGGGATGCCGACCGCATCATCGGCTTACTTGAGAAAGAAGAAAATATCGAGCCGCCAAAGTTAATTATCAATCGAATTCGGAATCATATGATGAAAAGCGGAGATATGCTTGATGTCGATGAGATTACGACACATTTGTCCATTGATTTAATAGGAATTGTCGCAGACGATGACGAAGTAATCAAGGCTTCGAACCACGGAGAACCAATTGCGTTAAACCCGAACAGCAAGGCTTCAATTGCGTACCGGAATATTGCAAGAAGGATTCTCGGTGAATCAATTCCGTTGCAGCCATTAGAAGAAAATGGTAAAGGTGTTTTCTCTAAACTGAAAAAATTTTTTGGCGTTAGATAATTTTTCAATAAAAGAGTGGGTCCATTCGTGGATCTGCTCTTTTTTGTTCCTTGTCATACTCTCGTAGGACAACTCATAAACTTTTAGAAAATGCAAAAAAGGTTGGTGGGATCAGTGCGGTCTAAATCGGAAGAAATCCGCAAAAGGATAGCCAAAAGAAAACAAAAAAGGGAAAGGAACGATAAATTAGCATCCACTCCACCCAGGCTCGGTAACGTGGAGGAGATGTACGGTTTAAATGGCATCTCATCGTTTGAGGGTGGGAATGGAGAGGAAGTACATCCTCTTTTTCAAAAAGAAGCCTTTCTTTTTAAAATTTTGGCTTCGGTCTGTTTGTTTTTGTTAACAGCCATTTTGTTTCGTAATCATTCCACAACTTTCACACCTATTCGGACAGCCGTTGAAAAAACAATGTCGGATGATTTTCAGTTTGCAACCGTGTCGGATTGGTATGAAAAAAAATTCGGAAAACCATTGGCGCTATTGCCGCCTTTTTCGGTCGATAAAAATAAACAGGGTAAACAAATTGTAGAGCAACAATATGCAGTGCCTGCAGCTGGAAGGATACTGGAGAAATTCGAAAAAAACGGGCAAGGAGTTATGATTGAAACTGGAAAAGGTGCTCCTGTCAGTGCGATGAAAGAAGGAATTATTACGTTTGCCGGAGTAAAGGCAGGCTATGGAAAGACAGTCATTATCCAACACTCAGATAAAACGGATTCATGGTATGGAAATTTGGATGAAATCAAAGTGAAATTATACGATTTTATCGGCAAAGGGAAAGAAGTTGGAACGGTAGCCGGTTCAGCCGGGCTGGATAAAACAAAGGGAGAATATTATTTTGCAATTAAAAAAGGGGATAATTTTATCGATCCCATTCAGGTGATTCGTTTTGAATAAAGTGGCCCAGTTATTTCGGCACATTCATATTCATCCATTGCTTTGGATTGTCATTGCAATTGCAGTCGCGACCGCCCGCTTCATGGAAGTATGCCTGATGCTCGTTATTGTTTTTGTCCATGAAATGGGGCACGCTGCTGCTGCCTCTTTTTTTTCCTGGAGAATAAAAAGAATCACTCTTTTGCCCTTTGGGGGTGTGGCGGAAATGGACGAGCACGGGAACCGTCCTCTTAAAGAGGAAGCCATTGTCGTTCTGGCTGGTCCAATCCAGCATATTTGGATGCTAGGAGCCGCATTTCTCCTTTATCGTGGAACACTTATTCCTGAAGACATATTTTTGTTGTTTTTTCAATATAACATGATGATTTTATTGTTCAATTTATTTCCGGTTTGGCCTCTGGATGGAGGCAAACTGCTATTCCTGTTGTTTTCTTTGAAAAAACCATTTCCCATTGCCCATCGATGGGCGCTAAGAGTATCGTTTTTCTTTTTAACAGGATTTTCACTTTTTGTCCTTTTTACTTCTCCTTATAACTTGAATGTTTGGATTGTGTCCGGCTTTTTATATTTTTCTCTTTATCATGAATGGAAGCAGCGCCATTTTGTATTCATCCGTTTTCTCTTGGAGCGGTATTATGGTAAAAAAGAAAGTTTTCGGTTATTAAAACCTTTACAAGCGTGCAAGGACGATTTTCTTTTTGATGTTTTGGCACGATTTCAACGGGGATGCAAGCATCCGATTCAAATTACCGGCCAGGGAATGGACAAGAGAATGGTGGATGAAAATGAGCTTTTGCATGCATACTTCAGCGAAAAACGAGTGACTGATAAAATTGGTGACCTTTTCTTTACTTACTCATAGACAAGTTATCCGCTATAATGGAGGATAATATAAAAATAAAGTAGGGATTAGGCTTTGCGAAAAATAATTATTAATTATGCCTCCGGCGAAAAGAGATACGCGTTGATAAAGGATGGGGCAGTTGAAAAGATCATGATTGACCAACCCGAATATCAGTCCCACATCGGGAGCATTTACCTAGGAGTCGTAACGAAAGTTCTTCCTGGAATGAATGCTGTTTTTGTTGATATCGGATATGAAAAAAATGCCTATCTTCAACGAAATAAGCTTGCTTCCTTTGTATTATCGAATGATCCGGACAAGGAGAAGAAGAGTATTTCTTCCTTTGTCCATCAAGGAGAAAAGCTCATCGTCCAGGTGGATAAAGACCCAACTGGAACAAAAGGCCCTCGTGTTACGGGTATAATCGAATTTCAAGGTGAAAGCATGGTATATATGCCTTCAGGCAGATACATCGCAGTGTCCAAAAAAGTGGATAGTGAGATGGAACGCTCCGATTTACGCCGAATGGGTGAATCTTTAAAAGAGGAAGCTGAAGGGATCATTTTTCGTACGTCAGCTTCAGGGTTGCAGCAGAAGGAGTTGCTAGAAGAACTAGGAAAGCTGCGAATGGATTTCCTGGAGTTGAAGAAAAAAGCTGCTTTGTCCAAAAAAGCAGAGCTATTGACGAAAAAAGATTCCTATCTCGAAATGCTACAACAAGACAACAGTAAAAAGGGATTCGGTGAAGTCCGTGTCGATGATGTAAACTTGAAAAAGCAACTTGAGATAAAGTTTCTTCAACGGAATCCAAATATGAAATTCTCATTTTATAATGAGAAAGAAAATATTTTTTCCGTCAATCGAATCGATCACGAGCTTGATAAAGCGCTTAAACGCATTGTTTGGATGGACAATGGCTCCTATTTAATATTTGATGAAACAGAAGCGTTGACGGTCATTGATGTAAATACCGGGAAATACTCAGGTAAAAATAATTTGCAGGAAACTGTGTTGAAAACAAATATTGTTGCCGCTAACGAAATTGCCCGCCAGCTTCGCCTTCGGGATATAGGCGGGATTGTTCTTATCGACTTTATCGATATGGCAACAGAAGCGGATCGAGAATCAGTCCTGAAAACGGTTAGGGCGGCATTGGCAAAAGACGAAAAGCAGACAAAAGTGATCGGCTTTACACCATTGGGCATTCTTCAGCTCACACGAAAGAAAACGAGAGTTAGTCTGAGAGAAGCAATGACTGAAAGATGTCCTACATGTGATGGAATCGGAAAGATTATCAGTGCCGAAACGATTGCCTTTCGTCTCGAGCGAGAGCTTTGGGAACATCGCTTTTCCGAAATTGAAGCCGTACTGATTGAAACGTCAGAGAAGGTGAGAGACGTTTTTTCAGGGACGGGCGATAAGCATAAAGAAATGCTAGAAGAATCACTTGGATTAAGATTGTATTTTTCAATCGTTCCTTCATTTCCCCATTATTATCGCTTGAAGAAATTGGGCACAATCAATGAGGTTCTCAGCAAAATGAAAGATTGTGATTGACACGATCATTCAAAATATGATAGTATTTTCATGTTATGTTTGTAGCACCCGTGCTACAACCGCACACAACAGGTCTTAAGTTTTTGTCTTGCATAAGTATTTACTTTTGCATGGCTCAACGCCTGTGGATGGCGAGTCTGAGTTTATAAGGAGGTGCAGTTCATGTACGCAATTATTGAAACTGGCGGTAAGCAAGTAAAGGTAGAAGCAGGTCAAGCGATCTACATCGAAAAACTTAACGTTACAGAAGGCGAAACAGTTACTTTTGATAAAGTTCTTTTCGTTGGCGGAGATAATGTAAAAGTAGGAAGTCCATTAGTTGATGGCGCTACTGTTACTGCTAAAGTTGAAAAACAAGGTCGTCAAAAGAAGATCGTTGTTTTCAAGTACAAAGCAAAGAAAAATTATCGTAAAAAGCAAGGTCATCGTCAGCCTTACACTAAAGTTGTTATCGAAGCAATCAACGCGTAAGGTATGGTAATGGATGATTAATGTAATTGTTAATCGCAATGAATCCGGATTGATTCATTCGTTCTCAATGAACGGTCATGCCGGCTTTGCCAAACGAGGCAAAGATATTGTTTGCGCAGGTGCATCTGCAGTAGCTTTTGGCGCTGTTAATTCAGTCTTTAAGCTTACCGATGTGAAGCCTGATGTAAACCAGGGAAAAGATGGATTTCTCCGTTGTACAGTTCCGGAAGATATTTCGCCTGAACAACAGGAAAAAGTACAGCTCCTCCTTGAAGGAATGATTGTAGCATTGCAAACCATTGAACTTGATTACGGAAAGCACATAAAAATTACCTTCAAAAAACAGGAGGTGGAATAAATGTTAAGATTAGATCTTCAGTTTTTCGCTTCGAAAAAAGGAGTAGGTTCTACACGTAACGGTCGTGATTCACAAGCTAAACGCCTTGGCGCTAAGCGTGCGGACGGTCAATTCGTTTCTGGCGGTTCTATCCTTTACCGTCAACGCGGTACAAAGATATATCCGGGTGAAAACGTAGGACGTGGCGGTGACGACACACTTTTCGCGAAAATCGACGGCGTTGTGAAGTTTGAACGCATGGGCCGTGACCGCAAAAAAGTAAGTGTTTATCCAGTTGCTCAAGAAGCATAAGCTATTTCAAGAGAACTCTAACCTGACGGGTTAGAGTTTTCTTTTTATATGTCTTTCGATCATTTCTTCTTATGTAAGCCCTGAATTTGTACACAATTCTTCTTTTTTGCCTCAAAACAATGTCTTTATATTTTCACTTCTATCATAAAATTACTCACTCCTGCCTGCTTTTTTTGTTATACTTACAGCAAGCGGTTTTTTGAAACAGAATGTAGGAGTGCAGGCATGGAAAAAGAATGGGATATCATTGAGGTGCTTAGGCACTCACGGCATGATTGGCTAAATAAGCTACAGTTAATAAAAGGGAACCTCGATTTAAATAGAATTGAGCGAGTTAAAGAAATCATTGATGAAATTGTCCTTGAATCCCAGCAGGAATCAAAACTTTCAAATTTGAAGCTACCTTTATTTGCTTCTTTATTAATCAGGACCAATTGGGAAAACCATCGTTTTTTGCTCGAATATGAAGTTTTGCAGGATTGCGGTTCGCTTCAGCTTGATGAGGCAATCCTTACAGCCTGGACGGAATCGTTTTTTTCTACCTTGGATCAATCTGTAGAACCATTTCAAGAAAATCATTTATCGATTAGCATCGAAAAGGTTTTTGATGGTGCACGATTCTTTTTTGATTTTCGAGGAATAATAAAGAGTAAAAAACTGATTGAACAATTTTTGGCTGATTCACAACGCCATGAAATGAAAATCTCCGTTGAAGATTGCTCTGAAAACGAAGTGGCTCTTGAAGTATTTTTGCCCAACGTATAAGAGATTCATTGCACGTTAAGTCATCAGGAAAAGCTGCATTATGCAGTCGGGAGGAA
>JAUZPT010000059.1 GCA_030705745.1 Bacillota bacterium
ATTTCAACTTCAAACGTGGGTAAATTGAGGCGAAACGTGGGTATTGAGTTTTCAAACGTGGGTAAATGGAGGCGAAACGTGGGTAAATCAATATTCCCCCTCCCATAGGACTTGATTCGTGCCAGAAATGGGCTTGAAAACAAGGTTTGGCCAGGTCTATCAGCGAAAACCCTATATAACGCCAACGCACCCAACCCCAAACAAAAAACCCTTTACCGATGCATAACCGGTAAAGGGTTTCAACCTACTATTAAAGCGACAATTTCGAGCGCAAATAGGCGTTGATGAAGGAATCCAGATCTCCGTCCATGACAGCTTGAACATTTCCGGACTCGGTGTTTGTACGGTGGTCCTTGACCATTGAGTATGGATGGAAAACGTAGGAGCGGATTTGGCTTCCCCAACCGATTTCCTTCTGCTCGCCGCGAATTTCGAGCAGCTGTTTTTCCTGCTCTTCAATTTCTCGCTGATATAGTTTAGCTTTCAGCATTTTCATTGCGTGTTCGCGGTTTTTGATTTGCGAGCGCTCCGACTGGCATGTGACGACGACGCCTGTCGGGGTATGCGTGATGCGGACGGCGGAATCCGTCGTGTTGATATGCTGTCCGCCCGCACCACTTGCACGGTACGTATCAATTTTCAAATCTTCAGTACGGATATCGACTTCAATATCATCGTTAAATTCCGGCATGACTTCACACGAAACGAAGGATGTATGGCGGCGCCCCGAAGAATCAAACGGTGAAATCCGGACAAGGCGGTGGACGCCTTTTTCAGCCTTCAAATAACCGTACGCATTATGGCCTCGAATTGCGAGCGTCACACTCTTAATTCCCGCCTCATCACCTGGTAGATAATCGAGCGTTTCCACCTTGAAGCCTTTCTTCTCCGCCCAGCGCGTGTACATTCTCAGCAGCATCGATCCCCAATCCTGAGACTCTGTACCGCCCGCACCCGGATGGAGTTCCAAAATGGCATTATTTTTATCATATTCTTCACTCAGCAACAGTTGGAGCTCAAACTGATTGAGGCGCTCCGTCAATTCGAGGAGTTCCTTCTCAAGGTCCTCCTGCAATTCTGCATCGCTTTCCTCTTTTACGAGCTCATATGTTAACTCAATATTTTCAAACGATTCGAACAGATTGTAAAACTCATGAACTTGATCCTTTAAGCCATTCGCCTCGCTAATGACAGTTTGCGCGCTTTGCTGGTCATTCCAAAAATTCGGATGCAGCATATCGTCATCAAGCTGGGCAATCCGCGCTTCTTTGTTTTCTAGGTCAAAGAGACCCCCTGAAGTCCGCTAATTTCTTAGCTGTTTTTTCAAGCTCATTTCGAATATCTGATAATTCCATCTAAGTCACCTCTATAAAAATTTTCACATCGTCATATAGTTTATTCGTAAACGTTTAGTCTGCTATGAACCATTATAACTTCAATACATCGCACATTCAAAACAAAGCAAAAGAGAGCCAGGCTTGTAGCCGGTTCTCTTTTGAAATTCCACCTGAGGAAAGTCTACTCCACTTTCCCGTGGCAGTTTTTGTACTTTTTGCCGCTGCCACAATGGCAAAGCTCGTTGCGGCCGAAATCCACAGTCTTCACCTTCGGCTTTTTCTTAACCTTCTCTCCGTCTTCCTTCGGATTGACAGCATGGCCTGTGGCTACTTCCTGACGCTCAAGATTATTGCGGATTTCTGCCTTCATGATGTAGAGCGCAGCTTCCTCTTCAATGGAAGTAATCATGCTTTCAAACATCGCGAATCCTTCATGCTGATATTCACGAAGCGGGTCGATTTGTCCATAAGCACGCAAATGAATTCCTTGGCGAAGCTGTTCCATCGCATCGATATGGTCGATCCATTTCGAGTCAACCGCACGAAGCACGATGACTTTTTCAAATTCACGCATTTGTTCAGAAGAAAGAATTTCTTCTCTTTCGTTATAAACCACCATTACTTTTTCAAAAATAATTTCGGTCATTTCTTCTGGATCTTTGCCCTTTAATTCGTCGGCTGCGATATCGCCTTCGTGCAGAAGGGTAGCATTCACATAGTCAATGATGCTTTGAAGATCCCATTCTTCTTCCTCTTCGTGTCGAGGGGTATGCACGTCGACCGCACGCTGGATCGTGCCGCGAATCATATTTTCGATAATTTCGCGAAGATTCTCGGACTCAAGCACTTCGTTTCGCTGATTATAGATAATTTCGCGTTGCTGGCGAAGAACATCATCATATTGCAGCAATTGTTTACGAGCATCGAAGTTGTTGCCTTCAACGCGTTTCTGTGCAGATTCAACTGCTCTTGAAACCATCTTGCTTTGAATTGGCTGGGAGTCATCCATGCCAAGGCGCTCCATCATCGTTTTCATATTATCCGAACCGAAGCGGCGCATTAATTCATCTTCCATCGATAAATAGAACTGAGTAACCCCCGGATCTCCCTGTCGGCCAGAACGACCACGGAGCTGATTGTCGATGCGTCGGCTTTCATGGCGCTCCGTTCCGATAACAGCAAGGCCTCCTAAATCAATGACACCTTCCCCAAGCTTGATATCCGTACCACGTCCTGCCATGTTCGTCGCGATTGTCACCGAGCCGCTATGTCCGGCTTCCGCGATAATTTCCGCTTCACGAAAATGGTTTTTCGCATTCAGGACGTTGTGGCGGATGCCCTTTTTCGTCAAATATTTGGAAATCAATTCGGACGTCTCAATCGCAACCGTACCGACAAGTACCGGCTGCCCTTTTTTGTGGCGCTCGGCAATGTCTTCGACGACTGCCTTAAATTTTCCGTCCATCGATGCGAAAATCAAATCGGCACGGTCATCACGGACGATCGGTCGGTTCGTTGGAATAACAATAACATTCATATTATAAATATTGCGGAATTCTTCTTCTTCCGTCTTCGCTGTCCCAGTCATGCCTGAAAGCTTTTCATACATCCGGAAATAGTTCTGGAATGTAATCGTTGCAAGGGTCATGCTTTCATTTTGGACTTCGAGTCCTTCCTTCGCCTCGATTGCCTGGTGCAAGCCCTCGCTGTAGCGGCGCCCCTTCATTAAACGGCCAGTAAATTGGTCAACAATGACGATTTCCCCATCCTGGACGACGTAATCGACATCCAAATGCATCGTTACGATCGCTTTAAGCGCTTGATTGATATGATGATTCAGCGTTACATGGGACATGTCAAACAAGTTCTCAATTCCAAATGCCCGTTCGGACTTGCTGATGCCTTCTTCCGTCAGCATGACACCTTTTGTTTTTTCATCGTACGTAAAATCCTCATCCTTTTTCAAAGTACGCACAAACGCGTTCGCCTGGATGTAAAGGGATGCTGATTTCTGAGCGGAACCCGAAATAATTAACGGTGTCCGCGCTTCATCGATCAAAATCGAGTCAACTTCGTCAATGACTGCATAAAAAAGCGGACGCTGAACCTTTTGTTCCTGATAAAGGACCATGTTGTCGCGCAAGTAGTCAAAACCAAATTCATTGTTCGTTCCGTATGTAATATCACACGCATATGCTTCCTGCTTTTCTTCGCTAGTCATGCTGTTTAAATTCAAGCCGACCGTTAAGCCGAGGAATTCGTACAGCTCGCCCATTTCTGTTGCGTCACGGCTTGCCAAATATTCATTGACTGTAACAACATGGACGCCTTTGCCAGAAATTGCATTCAAATATACTGGCATCGTAGCGGTCAGCGTTTTACCTTCACCTGTTTTCATCTCGGAAATATTACCTTCATGGAGAGAAGCTCCCCCCATCAATTGCACATGATACGGATACAAACCGAGAACGCGGCGCGCACCTTCACGAACAACAGCGAATGCTTCGACAAGCAAGTCATCCAGTGTTTCACCATTTTGATAACGGCTTTTAAACTCTTCCGTTTTTTCGCGAAGCTGGTCATCCGACATTTTTTCCGTATCCGCAGCAAGCAACTCAATCTTTTCCGCCAGCCTTGTTAGCCTTTTTAATTCACGTTTATTTAAATCAAATACTTTATTTAAAATTCCAAGCATGAACAAACGCTCCTTTTTAATGAAAAATAAGAAATTTCTTGTTGACCTAATTAAAAAAGATTCGCTTTCTAACAGCAGAATCCTTCCATTATTATTCGTTATTATCTCTTTCCATCTTACCACTTCCGCTATGGAGTGACAACATATGTAAGACGTGTGGCAAAATTAATCGACATCCCTTTTTCAAAAGATCCGATGAATAGGGATTGTGACATGATTGTCAAAAGTAAGACGTGAATTTTATTCATACTCGAATACATATGGTTAATGGAGTCCCACCTCTGGAAGGAGGAGACTAGAAATTGCATGAAATCGCTTTATTTTGTATAAAAATTAATTTTTATACACATTAACACTATTGTTATGATGTTAATCATCTGCCCTATTTATCAGCATTTGTACTGTATTTTCAATAAAAAATCAAAAAAAATCATTTGAAAAATTATTCACAAATTGTACATTGGAAAATACTCTCGCAATATTAGATACTTACTTTAGAGAGGTTAAAATGGAAAATAAAGTAGTTCCATAATCCGAAACAGAAAGGGTGAGCATCGTGGCCTTTTGGGGGAGAAAGAAAAATAGAGAGATAGATACAGAGACTCGGGAAAAGAAAAAGAAACCGGGCCTGTTACGAAGACTGTGGCGAACAGTCAGAAATGTAGACTGGAAAAATCCCGTTAATCGCTGGAAGCTTTTATTTGCATCACTTGTATTTTGCATTATCGCTTTTGGAGGAGGTTACGGAGTCCTATCCTATACGAACTCGCCAACGTTTTGCTCCAATTGCCATGAGATGACGGCAGAGTATACAACGTACACAGCCAGCGCCCACAACCAGATTAGCTGCGTACAATGCCATATCAAGCCAGGATTAGTGAACATGATGACGCACAAGGTGAAATCGCTGAAGGAAGTTTATTATCACGTCACAGGTGTACCTGACCAAATCGTGCAAACCGCGGACGAAGCCATTTCAAATGAAAACTGCTTACAATGCCATTCGAAGAATCGCTTAGTAACCGCATCGGGCGACTTAAAGGTTAACCATCAGGGACACATCAAACAAAACATCCCATGCATTACCTGCCACGAGGGTGTTGTTCATGCAAAGATAGCAGCCCGCGGGATCAACATTGAAAAAGACCTTGCCGATTGGAACCAGGCCAACGCTGAAAAATTGATTGAACAAAAATATTTACGCCCAAACATGGGAACCTGCATCGATTGCCATGACAAAGTAAACAAAGGCCAAAAGCCTTGGAAGGATGTCACGTACAGTGTTCCTCCAAATCCAGAAGAAGCTCAAAAAACTGCAAGCGGCACCGCTGAAGTCGCCGCTACCGAAGCAACCAATCCAGCATCAACACCTGAAGAAGTAAAAGCTGCGAAGGATAAAAATACACAGGATATTATTTTACAAGCCATCGGCAAAGAAAAGAAAGATGTAAAGATTTCAATGGAATGCTCTACTTGCCACAAAGAAATTAAAGTCCCGAAATCGCACAAAATCGTTGCCTGGGATCAACAGCATGGTTCCACTGCAATCCAGCAACTTGATAAATGTGTAAACTGCCATCAGGATTCAAAATGGGAAAAAGAAATTCCAAAAGAAGACATCATGTCCCTTTTGAATATGGGAAGCCACAAAGTTAAATACACGCCTAACATTACCGTCGTCAGAAACCAGGCTCGAATCAACAAGTTCTGCAGCACATGCCATGCCAATCGCCCTCCGGGACATATGGACAGTGATAAATGGCTGACAGCACACGCTCAGCATGCCAAAACAAACGATGACAAAGCAAAATGCTTCGTTTGCCATGACAAGGCAAAACCTACACCTGGATCAACCGACATCAAAGCGCCAACTGATGTTTATTGCCAATACTGCCATCGAACAGGCTTTAAAAATGAGAAAAAAAATTAGACAGTACCTGTCTTAAAACAGGAGGGACTCTATATGGATGAGGAGCAAACAACGCTGCCGGCCCCTCCCCGTTTTCGGTATAAGTTAATCAAGGGTGTAACACTCATATTGTTGTTTCTGGTCGCTTTGTTTTCCGTCGGACTTTTCGGGCTTCATTCTACATCAAGTTCAACCTTCTGCGCATCCTGCCATGAAATGAAGCCGGAGTACTATACGCTGAAAGCTTCAGCCCACAGCGAGGTTGCCTGCGAAAGCTGTCATGTCGCACCAGGGGTCAATAACCTAGCAAAAGAAAAAGCAAACGGAATCGTCGAATTGATAAAAAAAGAAACAAACCAATATTCAGCACCGATACAAATGCCGAAGGACATACCAAACTCCGCTTGTGAAAGTTGTCACAATATGCGAACTAGGCAGGTAACACCGTCCGGCGATATCATCATCCCACACGGCAAGCATTTGGATAAAAACATTAAATGCGTCGAATGCCACAGCGGCGTAGCCCACGGGAAAATTGCCGAGCGCAATGTAACCTTTAAAACCGATTACTCCAAATGGGATGAAACGCTAGGCAAATCAATGATGAGCGACGTCAAATTCACAAGCCCTAAAATGGAAACCTGTATCGAATGCCATCAGGCCCGCGACGTTTCAACAGCTTGTAAAACGTGCCACACAACCGGAATGAAGCCGAAATCGCATTTGCAGCCAAACTTCAAAACCGGACTACATGGAAAAATTGCCGAGAAGAACGTAAAAAAATGCCATAGCTGCCATCAATATATGTCAGACCAAGACATTCAGGGGTTGGAGGATACACCTGCTTCCCAGCAATTTTTAGCAGGAGGTAAGATTCAAAACCACTCGCTTCCGGCACAGGAATACGCAAAGGAAAATACATTCTGCAAAAATTGCCATATGCAAAGGCCACCAAGCCATGTAAAAGGATTTGTTAACCTGCATGGGGCAATTGCTAAAAAAAGCACGCAAAAATGTCTTGCATGCCATGATTATTTGAATACCGGCTTCAACAAAACAACCAACATCACCTGCAGCAGCTGTCATCCTGCGATGCATGCAGGCAACGACTTTAGGGCAAGACACCCTATTCCGTTACCTCCAGGCCAAAAGCCGATCGAAATGTGTTACACATGCCACAATAAACCGAAGTGTACATCCTGCCATAAACAATAGTACAAAAAAATTTAGATAGGAGGGCTTTTATGGAAACCCAAGTTCAACCCAATGCCCAGGAGCCTTCAACAATTGCAGAAAGTCCAAAAAAAGCGAAAAAAGTAAAGAAAGACCGCATTCCCTGGTGGCAATCGTTTCTGATTATCTTTGCCACCTTGGCGATTTGCCTTTCTGCTGGCTACTACATCAGTGAAAAATACCTTTGGAATAACAATTCAGATCAGATATCAAAACAGCTTCAATTTTATCAAATGCAGGTTGATCAAAAACCAAATGATCCACTATTAAGAGTGCAGCTTGGTTTTACTTATTTCCTAAAGGGTGATACAGATAGCGCAATTAATGAGTATAATACCGCAAAAAGCCTTGATCCAAATAACTTTGACGCCTATCTGAATTTAAGTATTGCATACGATAAGGAAAATCGTACGGATGAGGCTCTGCAAATGGCTGTAAAAGCTGCCAAAATATCTCCACGCGATTACAAAGGCCATTTATTAAAAGGACGAAGCTACAGGAAATTAAAAATGTACAAAGAAGCCACCGCATCATTAGAGGAAGCCATTCGTCTTAAACCAGGAAACACAGACACGATTTATGAAGTCGGTATGGTTGCAGAGGATCAAGGAAAGAAAAAAGAAGCTGAGCAAATTTATAAAGAAACCCTTTCCTATGATCCAACCTTTAAACCGGCACTCGATGCACTGAATCGCTTGAATTCTAAAAACAATTAATGAAAGGAGATGGAATCCATGAAGAAAAAAACGCTTTATAAATGGATGGGCACCATCGTCGTATTAACTGCTGCTCTATTTGCCGGTATCTATTACTTCCATCTTCAAGACAATGCCATTAAAGTTGCTGCACCTTTAAAAGGGAGCGGTTCTACCCCTACTTTAAGTTATTTCATTCAGGGAGACATGAGTTCCCCACTAGATAAACCGATGGATGTCGCAAAAATTGGCCAATTCCTTTATGTAACAGATACAAACCATAAGCAGGTTCAGGTTTTTGATTCAACGGGAACTCCACTGTTTAAATTCGGGAAGCAAGGAACCGGCCAGGGGGAATTCCAGTTCCCTTACGGAATTGACGGGGACAAAGATGGAAATGTATATGTAGCAGATTTATATAATAACAGAATTTCAATCTTTACACCTAAGGGGCAATTCATCCGATACTTTACAGATGCAAGCAAAAAAGCAAACTTTCTGAAAACCCCAGCCGGATTGCGCATTTTCAACAACAATTTATTTGTCACTGATATCCAACTCGGAAAAGTCATCAAATATGATTTAAACGGAAATAAATTGCTTGAACTATCAGCGGCAAGTTCGAAGGATGATACACTCAACGCTCCAAATGCCGTGGCTGTAGACAGCGGCCAAAACATTTATGTCTCTGACACAGGAAACCAACGTATTGTAACCTACGACAAAAAAGGAAAATTCGTCCGAATCATTAACGGATCCATTAACGGAACAGGAGCTTCCAAGTTCGTTAATCCTCGAGGCATCGGCATTAAATCAGACGGAACATTGTTAATGGTCGACAACATGACACATTACGTGTACGGCTTCGATAAAACCGGAAAACAAGTACTCCAATTTGGCGGTTTAGGCAGCGATAAGGATCAATTTTATCTTCCAAATGTGTTATACGTAGATGACAAGGGCGAAGTATTCATCACAGATACCGTTAACCAGAGAGTTGCCCTTTATTACTAAATGCCTTGGGAATTTAAGGAGGTGATGATTGGGAAGTATCAGGTTTCTAATGTTAAAAATATAGAAAGAGAAACAAACAGGGAGGTTTTTAAAATGAGTAAGGTGAAATTTAGTTTCTCACTAATTATTGCTTTCTTTTTAGTGGGAATCCTCAGCACCGCTGCTTTTGCTAAAGATCCTTATGGATTAAAACCGGTGCAAAGCGGATTGGGACTCAGTGTTCCATTTACAGGGAACTCAGCAGACTCAACTGATATTAAAGACAGGTCATTTGATTTAGTTCTACAAAATAATGCAACAGTTGTAAAAACTTACGTTGCAAAACTTGACGCAACTATAAAGGCTACTGTTGCAATTCCTGCTGCTGATATCACAACAGGTACTGTTTATACACTTTATCTTTACCATACTGACGATGCAACGCATGCAACTTTACTATCAAAGTCTACTGCTGTTGTAACAGATGGTCATAACGGTGCTATGTTGAATACAAATGACCCTACATCTAAGGTGAATGCGGATGGTCAAACCATTACTATTGATAAAGATGGAAATGGAAAAATAAACGCCAACCAAACTGGTTTTAACAACACTAGAAAAAATCGTTCTGGACAAAAAATTCATGGTTTCTATCAAAATAACACCAACTCTTGTGCAAGCTGTCACCAAACACATACCGCTGCAAATGGAGAAAGCTTATTGTTTAAAGATGGTGTATATAGCACATGTTCCGCTTGTCATGATGGTACAACTGGAGCTTACAACTCTTTCAGAGCAGTATCAAAAGATGATGTAGGCACTATGGCTGGTACTTTCAACGTTCAAACTGCAGGTCATAACGGCTCTCTTCATGAAGCAGATGGTTCATTACAAATCAGCGCTGCTCCAGGTGGTAACCATACTCCTGTCGCAAAAACACCATATGCTCAAGAATTCGATTGCGCTAGCTGCCACGCAGCACACGGAGCAGGCTCTGCCGGTGAAAACAACTTAAACCTAGACCCAATGGGCTGGGGAACTATTGCCTACGCCACAACTTCTGATGATTCGAAAAATGGTAAGTTGTTTAACAATATCCAAATAGTCGATTTAAATAATAGTGGTACAATTCCAACAACTGAGTCAACACCATACATTCTTGTAAAAACTACAGCTACTGCAGCTGATATTGGTACAGATCCTACTAAAAATAACTTCTGGTGGAAACGCGCAGGTGTTAAATCTGGCGATCTAGTAATCCAGACTTACAGATGGAATAACACGAAGTATGTACCTGACTACTCACTATGGCTTCGTGAATTAGGTTATCCATATAAAGCAAACACTCTCCTTAAAGATAATACAGGCAATTCATTAACAATGGATCCTAATTTAACAATTATTTGGCGCGATGCTTTTGCTTTCGGTTCTAGCGTTGCCAATATCGCTTCTGCAACCGTTTCTATCGGTATTGATGTTGAAACAACTACTAATATTGCATCATTATTTGACAGTACACCTACTGCTTTACAAGCTGATGGAAAAACTCCAGTAGTAGATGCTAATGGATTCGTTACGTACAAATATGGATTTATACCAGATAGTGGTACTGAAATGAGTAAATATTGCTCTTCTTGTCACGTTGACTATCTATCCACTACTCGTACAGACAACACTGGTGTTTACTCATTGGCACACCGACATGCTACAGCCCAAGACAGACTTACTTGCATACGCTGCCATTATGCACATGGATCTGAAGCTCAAATTATGAAGGATGCCAACGACAAATCATATTACGATTTAACAGCTGCAAACAATGTATTTGATACAGCTACGACAACAGGGGTTACTAAAGATACAAACGCTGCAAATGCTTTAAGTTACTTCGCAGATCCTAATCCATCATCCGCATTAAAACGTTACACTGGTATGTCAGTATGCTATGCTTGCCATGGTAAAGGTGAACAATTCTTGGGTAACCCTAATGTTAATATTGACTCGACTACTCATGCTGTTACTGGTGACTGGTTAATGGGCGGAGACCCTGGAACTGACAGAACGATTATCACCAAATAAAAAAGCCAACAAATAGCGCCACTACTTGTTAGCTTAAGCAAATAAGAATATTCAATGTAATTAGCAAG
>JAUZPT010000006.1 GCA_030705745.1 Bacillota bacterium
GCATTTCGGTACGAGTGGTCAATGCCAGATTTATTAAGCCGCTTGACGAAAAACTTTTAACAGGACTTCTTGCTGAGGATCTGCCGATTTTAACGATTGAAGAAGCCATCCTCCAAGGTGGTTTTGGAAGTGCGGTAATCGAATATGCACATGATCATGGTTTCCATCATGCACGAATCGACAGAATGGGAATTCCGGATCAATTTATTGAGCATGGTGAAGTAGATTTGCTTCTTGAAGAAATCGGGTTGACTACAGAGGAAGCTGTTAAACGATTGTCAATATTAGCTTCAAAGAAACAAAAAAGGGCGTAACAATGAAAATAAAAAAAGAACGCATAGATGTTTTACTTGTCGAAAGAGGTTTAATTGAGACGCGCGAAAAAGCAAAGAGGGCGATCATGGCAGGCCTCGTTTACAGCAATGAAGTCCGAATCGATAAACCTGGAGAAAAAGTAAATGAAGATTTACCCTTGACGATAAAGGGAAATGTACTTCCATATGTAAGCCGTGGAGGTTTAAAGCTTGAAAAAGCACTCAAGATTTTTACAGTCGACATCAAAGGCAAAAGAATGCTCGATATTGGTTCTTCCACGGGGGGATTTACCGATTGTGCCCTGCAAAATGGTGCGGAAATGTCGTATGCACTCGATGTCGGCTACAATCAACTTGCCTGGAAGCTGCGTCAGGATGAACGTGTTGTCGTAATGGAAAGAACGAATTTCCGTTATGTTACGCCTGCGGACCTTGAACGAGGGATGCCTGACTTTGCGACGATTGATGTTTCCTTTATCTCGTTGACGCTCATCCTGCCTGTCCTTAAAACACTTCTTGTTCCGGGTAGTGATATCGTCGCCCTCGTAAAACCTCAATTTGAGGCAGGAAGGGAGCAAGTTGGGAAAAAAGGAATCGTCCGTGATAGTAAAGTCCATAAAGACGTTTTAAATAAAATTATTCAATTTTCCTTAAAGGAAGGCTATACTGTTTCCGATCTTTCTTTTTCGCCGATCACAGGCGGGGATGGCAATATCGAATTCTTGCTTCATTTGAAATGGGAAAATAAAACAGGAGGAGACAATCAATTGGCTTTTGATCCTCTCCTCGTCGTTGAAGATGCCCACAAAGAATTGAAAACAAAAGCAAAAGGTGAAGATCAGGACCCGACAGAATAATTGTATGGGGCATGTTCTTAGTAGAGTGTCCGGTGTCAGAAGGGTATTTTAACCTTCCTGCCGGCACTTTTTATTTTTAAGGGCAAACTATAGAAGAATAAATGTACAAGTTTGACAAAATCGGCTAACATATGGGTAGAAGCGACAAGTTTTACTCGTATTTACATCCTAGGTGTGAAAGTTTATTGGAGTGATAATGAGATGAATAAAGGCCAAAGACATATTAAAATCAGAGAAATTATTGCCAGCAATGACATTGAAACACAAGATGATCTTGTTGATGTGCTTAAAAGTGGTGGCTACCAAGTAACACAAGCTACCGTTTCGCGTGACATCAAAGAACTGCACCTTGTGAAAGTGCCGCTTTCCGATGGGCGATATAAGTATAGTTTACCTGCAGATCAACGATTTAATCCGCTTCAAAAATTAAAGAGAGCTTTAATGGATGCATTTGTCAGAATCGACGCTGCCGGGCATTTACTGGTCATGAAAACATTGCCAGGAAATGCCATGGCAATTGGAGCATTAATCGACAATCTTGATTGGGATGAAATTCTAGGGACGATTTGCGGCGATGATACACTGTTAATCATTTGCAGGCAGCAGGAAGATACAGATTTGATTACAAACCGTTTCCTTGAAATGCTCTAGAGGGGGAATGCTTTTTGTTAATAGAATTATCAATAAAAAACTTTGCCATAATTGAAACGCTGACAATTTCATTTGAAAAAGGCTTAACTGTTTTGACAGGTGAAACGGGAGCAGGGAAATCCATTATCATAGATGCTATCCATCAGTTGGTAGGAGGGCGCGGATCCTCTGAATTTGTTCGTCATGGTGAAGAGAAGGCAAGTATTGAGGGACTTTTCCAAATCGACAATCCGAAGCACCCTTGCTATGAAAAAGCAGATGAATTTGGGATTGAGATTGAAGAGGGAATGGTCGTACTGCGTCGGGATATATCAAGGATGGGCAAGAGTGTTTGCCGGATTAATGGAAAGCTTGTCACGATATCCACTCTACGCGAGTTTGGTGGATCGCTTGTTGATATCCATGGCCAGCATGAACATCAGGAATTAATGGATGATACGCTGCATTTAACCTTGCTGGACCAGTTCGGCTGGGCAGAAATAGCGCCTGCATTATCCGAATATGAAACGGTTTATGGCCGTTATGAAACGGTCATGAATAAACTGAAGAGCTTGAGTGAAAATGAACAGCAGACCGCACATCGCCTTGATTTAATCCACTTTCAATTTGAGGAAATAATAAATGCCAACCTTAAACTAAATGAGGATGAAGATCTTTTCGAAGAGAAAAGAAAACTCGGCAATTTCGAACGGATATTTGAATCGATCCAAGCAGGCTATACCGCTTTGCAGGGTGAACAAAAAGGGCTTGACTGGATCAGTCTAGTTATGGGGCATCTCGAAGATGCAGCAGCACTTGATACACAATATAAAGAGGTATTCGATTCCGTTTCGAACAGTTTTTATTTGCTCGAAGATGCGGCCCGATCACTTAGGAATGAATTAGATGTGTTGGAATATGATCCTCAGCGTCTGAATGAGATCGAAGAAAGACTGAATGAAATCAATCAGCTGAAGCGCAAGTACGGCAAAACCATTAGTGAAATTCTTGAATACGCAGCGAAAATTGAAGAAGAAATTGAAACATTGCAAAATAAGGAAACGCACATCGGACAATTGGAAAAAGAATTGGCATCACTTAGAAAAGATCTTGTTTTGGAATCTAGAAATTTATCGGAAATTCGCAAAAAATGGGCACATAAGCTGACAAAATTGATCCATAAGGAATTGAAGGATCTTTATATGGCTAAAACCATTTTTGAGATTCGCTTTGAAACAGACGAACAAAAATTTCATGCGAATGGAACAGATAAAGTAGAGTTTTATATCTCGACAAATCCAGGTGAGCCGCTGAAACCACTTTCCAAAACAGCATCAGGTGGAGAATTATCGAGGATGATGCTGGCACTTAAGAGTATTTTTTCGAGGCACCAAGGCGTTACGTCGATTATTTTTGATGAAGTCGATACTGGTGTGAGCGGAAGAGTGGCGCAGGCAATTGCCGAAAAAATATTCAAGGTTGCCATTGATTCACAAGTTCTTTGCATTTCTCATTTGCCACAGGTTGCTGACATGGCAGATTCGCATTTATTCATTTCTAAAATTACTAAGGGTGGAAGAACGAAAACAGCTGTTAGTTTATTAAACGAAGAGGAAAAAATTGGCGAAATCGGCAGAATGATTTCCGGCGTGGAAATTACCGATTTGACAAAAAAACATGCACAGGAATTATTGCAAATTGCTGAAGAAATTAAAAAATCTTGAAATGCTATCCAATTTGGGTAGCTTTTTTATATTTCCGGATGTTATAAATGCCTTTCAAGGAGGCAAGATTAAGTATGTAGCCATTTGTATCGAGGATTAGAAGCGAGGAGAGTGAAAAGATTGAAAATTGATTGGCTTAGAAAAATTATTGGTGGAATTCTCCTTGTTTCATTATTAGCGATTGTTTGCTCACAGCCTATACAAAAATATTTGAGCATCCCTCAAAATGTAACGTTATTCGAAGGTGAAAGTATTTCTTTTCAAAAGGCTGCTCCGGTTTCAGCCTCTTTGAATTCTCAAAATTCGAGCATTTCACTTAATCAGGAAAAAAAAGAAGTTACGGTCAAGGCGGATAAGCCAGGAAACAGCGAGGTAGTAATGGAGCTGGCAGGGATCCCAGTGAAAAAAGTCGATGTTCATGTGTTAAAAGATTTTAAAGTCATCCCTGGAGGTCAGTCAATCGGTGTAAAATTAAATACGGTTGGTGTCCTTGTTGTTGGTCATCATCAAGTAAACACAAGTGAAGGTAAAAAGTCCCCAGGAGAGATAGCGGGCATTAAAGTTGGAGATATTATTACTGAAATTAATGGTAAAAAAATTGAAAAAATGACGGATGTATCTCCTTTTGTCCAAAGTGCGGGCGAAAGCGGAAAAGCGCTAAATGTGATGATTAGCCGTGAGAATGGTAAATTTTCTACAAAGTTGATTCCTTTGAAGGACAAAGAGGAAAATGCGTATAAATTGGGAATATACATTCGTGATTCAGCAGCAGGCATTGGTACAATGACTTTTTATGATCCACAGTCGAAAAAATATGGTGCACTAGGGCATGTAATTTCGGATATGGATACGAAAAAACCGATTGTCGTGGAGGATGGACAAATAGTTCGTTCCACTGTAACATCCATTGAAAAAGGAAGCAATGGCAATCCGGGTGAAAAGCTGGCGCACTTCTCGGCTGACCGGGAAATTATCGGCAATATCCAGAGAAATAGTCCGTTTGGTATCTTTGGGAAATTAAACAGTGAAATGAAAAACGGCATCATGGACAAAGCCCTCCCGATTGCTTTATCTCACCAAGTAAAAGAAGGACCAGCACAAATATTGACGGTTGTCGATGAAGATCGAGTGGAAATGTTTGATATTGAAATTGTAAGCACGATCCCTCAAAAATTTCCGGCAACAAAAGGTATTGTCATTAAAGTAACAGACCCAAAATTGCTAAAGAAAACGGGTGGAATCGTTCAGGGAATGAGCGGAAGTCCGATTATTCAAAATGGAAAGCTAGTCGGCGCAGTCACGCATGTGTTTGTAAATGATCCCACCTCCGGGTATGGGGTTCACATCGAATGGATGCTAAACGAAGCGGGAATTGATATATATGAAAAAAAGAAGGCAAGTTAACAAAAATAGGCGTACTATACGCCTATTTTTTATATTGAGGAAAGAAAATAAGGAATATTCGACAAATGCTGTTGAAAAAAGTTGTCAAATAATGAAATACGTCGAAATGAGGAGAAAAATAAAGAAACAATGCGATTTCATTCATTTTTTAACAATTTTTCAAAAATAGAAAGGAATTTCTGTTGCATTGTCGAATTTGTCATTTAGAATAGAGATATAGAGCTGACAGAAAAGAGATCATAAATGTTTCGAGGAGGAAAATATAGGTGAAGAAGATAAAAGTTTGTATTGTAGACGATAATCGTGAATTGGTTGGTTTATTGGAGGACTATATTTCGTCTCAGGAAGATATGGAAGTTGCCGGTATTGCCCATAATGGACAAGACTGCCTTGAAATGCTAGAAAGCGTGGATCCTGACGTCCTTATTTTGGATATCATCATGCCTCATCTTGATGGTCTTGCTGTGTTGGGCAGACTACGTGAACAAAGAAAAGGACCAATGCCGAACGTAATTATGCTGACAGCTTTTGGCCAGGAAGATGTAACGAAAAAAGCAGTTGAGCTCGGTGCTTCCTACTTTGTTCTAAAACCATTTGATATGGAGAATTTAGGAAATCAGATTCGCCAGGTAAGTGGACAACAAAACAATGTGGCTCGAAAATTAACGGCCTCACCTTATCGTTCACAAACAGATTCAAAACCTAAAAATCTCGATGCAAACATCACAAGTATTATCCACGAAATCGGCGTTCCTGCTCATATTAAAGGTTATATGTATTTACGTGAAGCAATTTCCATGGTTTACAATGATATCGAATTGCTTGGTTCGATTACAAAAGTCTTATATCCTGACATCGCGAAAAAATTCAATACAACGGCAAGCCGTGTGGAACGGGCTATCCGCCATGCGATTGAAGTGGCTTGGAGCCGCGGTAACATCGACAGCATTTCTTCCCTCTTTGGATACACAGTCAGCATGACAAAGGCTAAACCGACGAATTCCGAATTCATCGCCATGGTCGCAGACAAGCTGCGCCTGGAGCATAAGGCTTCTTGAAAGGAATAGAATCCTTAAGCGTTTACAATATGTTTTCTTCTTTTTTATCTATAAAAATAATTGGACGTTTGATTTAATGATCGTACTCAAAAAAAGGAAAAGAGCAAAACAGCAATTGGCTGTTTTCTCTTTTCCTTTTTTTGATAATCAGTATTTATTCCTATGAATTTTGACCACATAACCAGTTATAAAAGTGTTTTAGCAAGACAAGAATTTTCACAACCTAAACTACTGCAAATAAAGCCCGACTCAACTATAAGGAGCGGGCTTTATTTGTAATTATAAGGGTAGTATACTGAAGAAAAGGAAAAGTGTCAGTCCTTCTCTTTCTTATCAAGTTCTAGCATTTTCTGAATAAGAATATGCTGTGGCATATGCATTAAATGCTCGATTGGCACGTTAAGCTGTTCAGAAAGCTTTTTTGCCGTTTCTGCTGAAATCGGTAGTGGTCTCATTTTACGGCCTCCATTTTTAAGAAAAGGATGTGGTTCGATGACACAAGTTTTTGCTCATCGCGGCTATTCTGCCGCATTTTCAGAAAATACAATGACCTCTTTTATTGAAGCGGAGAAAACAGGCTGTGATGGTTTAGAAATGGATGTTCAGCTCACAAAAGACGGTGAAGTGGTGGTCATCCATGATGAAAAGGTTGATCGGACAACAAGCGGAACTGGATTCGTCAAGGATTTTACATATAAGGAGCTTCGAAATCTGAATGCCAACAAAATGGGCGTGAAAAAAGAGCCCATTCCTTCTTTGGAAGAATTGTTAGAATGGCTTCAGTCCAACAAATTAATCTGCAATATCGAATTTAAAAATGGCATCATCCGATATGAAGGTATGGAAGAAAAAGTCATTGAATTAGTCCGGAAATATGGACTGACGGACAGAATCGTTTTTTCTTCTTTTAATCATTATAGCATTGTCCATAGTTTCAGGCACGCTCCGGAAATAGAAACCGCACCACTCTACTCGGAAGGATTATACATGCCATGGATCTATGCGCAGTCCATTCGTGCTGGAGGAATTCACCCGAAATATACTGTTGCACCAGATGAAATCATAAAGCAAGCAATGGAGAACGGAATAGCGGTAAGGCCATATACCGTAAATAAAGATGCAGATATGCTTCGCTTATTTAAAGTGGGCTGTACAGCCTTTATTACCGATGACCCGATAAAAGCCCTCCGAATTCGAAAGCAATTTGAAAAGAGACCATAAAAGGTCTCTTTTAATTTTTCGTCCTGAATCTGGATTGAACTTTATTTCTTTTGCGGTCACGGTACAAAATAAAACCTGCTACAAACCAAAGGCCGCCTATGAATAAAACAAGTCCAGAAAGAAACTGTAGACCATACGATGAAAAAGGTGCCTGTAATCTGCCGAAAAGCATATCTCTCATGAGTTTAATTCCAAGAGCAGCCAGAAAACCTGGAATAACCATGATAATTAAAGCGATAAATCGTTTCATGTCAGCCTCTTTCCAAAAAATAATGCTTTCAAAGTGTATATTAGTACAAAGAAGAAATTTGTCAATACGTCCGATTCCTTATACAATGATTATGAAAGAACTTGCAGAGGTTATAAAAACATTCGTGAAAATTCCTGCTTACTTAGCAACTGGAAAATTAGCCGTTACAGGAATTTAGTTGCCCTGAAAGGAACGAGATAACGTGCAAAGCGTGATGATTGTTGGAGCTGGCAAAGGCGGTACAGCCATTTTAAAAATATTAAAAGAAACGGAAGTACTAAATGTAAAAGTGGTCATTGACAGGAATGTCGATTCTGCAGGGATACTGTTAGCACAAAGCCAGGGGATCAAAACGGGAACAGACTGGCGAAAGTTTCTGAATGAAGAAATTGATATAATCATTGAGGTAACTGGTGACCAAACAGTCTTTCAGGATTTAATGAAGGCGAGAGGAAAGCAAACGATAATAATTCCAGGAAGCGTGGCTTTTTTAATCGCACAATTGATGGAAGAAAAGGAAGAGTTGCTAACAAAATATCTTAATGAAACGTACAAGCACGATTTAATTTTCAATTCTACAGATGACGGAATGGTAGTTATCGATGACAAAGGAGAAATCATCCTTTTTAATCGGAGAGCCCAGGAAATGATGGGGTTCAAAAAAGAGCAGGCACTTGGCAAAAACATCCGGAAAATTGTTCCGGAAAGCCGTCTTCCTCAAATCCTTGAAACGAGGAGAGTAGAAGCGAATCAGGAAATGATTTTGACCAACGGCATGAAAATAATTACGACACGGATTCCTATTATTGAAGAGAATGGGAAACTGATCGGTGCATTCGCTGTTTTTAAAGATATTACTGAGGTAGTGAATCTCGCGGAAGAAATTACGAATTTGAAAGAAATTCAAACCATGCTGCAGGCAATTATCCATTCGAGTGACGATGCTATTTCGGTTGTCGACGAAGAGGGTCGCGGCCTTTTGATTAATCCCGCCTATACCCGAATTACTGGCCTCTCTCAGGAACAAGTGATTGGTCAGCCTGCAACAGCTGATATTTCCGAAGGTGAAAGTATGCATATGAAAGTCCTTCAAACACGAAGGGCGGTCAGAGGCGTAGCGATGAGGGTGGGACACGCCAAAAAGGAAGTTGTAGTAAACGTTGCGCCAATCATCGTAAAAGGAAAATTAAAGGGCAGTGTAGGTGTTATCCATGATATGTCGGAGATCAAATCGCTCAGCAGGGAATTAAGCAGGGCAAGGCAGATCATCAGGACGCTGGAAGCGAAATATACCTTTGAAGATATTATCGGTCTATCCGATGAAATGATGCTTGCGATTGATCAGGCAAAGCTCGGAGCGAAAACTCCGGCAACCGTTTTGCTTAGAGGTGAGTCTGGAACCGGTAAGGAATTGTTTGCACACGCCATCCATAATGACAGCGACAGGAAATACAATAAATTTATCCGCGTGAATTGTGCCGCTTTGTCAGAATCCTTGTTAGAAAGCGAATTATTTGGATATGAGGAAGGTGCCTTCTCAGGTGCGAAAAGAGGCGGGAAAATCGGACTGTTTGAAGAAGCGAACAATGGCAGCATTTTTCTCGATGAAATTGGAGAAATTTCACTAAGTACACAAGCGAAATTGCTGCGAGTGCTTCAGGAACACGAAATTACTCGTGTAGGTGGAACTAAGGCACTTCCGATTAATGTAAGGGTAATTGCTGCAACGAACGTAAATTTGGAAAAAAGCATTGTGAACGGCACGTTTAGGGAAGACTTGTATTATCGACTAAACCGAATGCCAATTCATATTCCTCCGTTAAGAAATAGAAGAGAGGAAATTCCTTTGCTCTGTGAAAGGCTTTTACATAAAATTAATCAGGACTATGGGAGAAATGTGGAACGTGTAACAGAAGCTGCGATGCAGCAATTAATGGGCTATGAATGGCCTGGGAATGTTCGGGAACTTGAAAATATTCTAGGTCGTGCAATTATTTTTATGAGTTATCATGAAACGGCCATTGATGTCAGTCATTTGCCTGAATTGAAAAGCAAGTTTGCACCGAGGTTTCTCCCGCTGGCAAGTGAAGGAAATGATGAATCGAATCAGACTCTCTCTGAAATGCTTGAGCGATATGAAGCGAAAATAATTCAAGAAAAACTGACACGCTTAAATGGCAATAAAACAGCGACTGCAAGAGCTCTTGGATTATCCGTCAGAAATTTGTATTATAAACTCGAAAAATACCACCTTGAAAAAAATAGCACGCAATAAATTGCAGAGTGCGAAAAAAACTGCATAGTGTTTTCTGTTCAAATGAAGCGTTTTCATAAATGAAAAGTTGGCACGAAACTTGCAATATATTTAGTGTTGCTGCAGTTATTAAAGAAAGGTTTGATACACCTTGTTATTAGAAGCACTAGTAAACAAAGCAACCCAGTATGAATTAAAGACGGTTGCCGTTGCTGCTGCGGAAGATGAGGAAGTCATTGATGCTGTCATTCAAGCGTTAAAGTTCGATCTTGCCAAATTTCTACTATTTGGTGATAAAGACAAAATTATTCAGTTGATTGAACAAAGAAATCCTGAAATGGCCATTTGTGATAAAATAAAAATCATCCATACCGCTTCGACAAGCTTGGCCGCTGAACAGGCGGTAAAAGCAGTTAAAAGAAATGATGCAAATGTTTTAATGAAGGGCAATATCCCGACTGCACTTATTCTAAAGGCGGTATTAAACAAAGAATATGGGCTGCGGACAGGGAGTATTTTGTCACATGTTTCCGTTTTTGAAATACCGGGTTATGACAGGCTGACACTCATTACGGATGTCGCGATGAATATTGCGCCGGATTTGGATCAGAAAGTGCAAATAACAAAAAATGCAGTTGAGCTTGCAATTTCGATAGGGATTGAAAACCCTAAAGTAGCGGCTATCGCTGCTGTTGAAGTCATTAATCCTGCCATGCAGGCTACACTCGATGCAGCTGCATTGACTGTCATGAACAAAAGTGGCCAAATTACGGGCTGTGTCATTGATGGACCTCTCGCTCTCGATCTTGCCGTTTCTAGCTTGGCTGCAGAGCATAAAGGGGTTTCGAGTGAAGTTGCCGGAAACGCAGATATATTGCTCGTGCCGACAATAGAGGTAGGAAATGTATTATATAAATCGCTAGTTTACTTTGCCAACGCTAAAGTAGGAGCAATTATCGCTGGTGCAAAAGCGCCGATTGTGTTGACCTCCAGAGCAGATTCAGCGGAAAGCAAGTTTTATTCACTTGCTCTTGCAGTATGCTCTGTTTCAAAATAGTTCGCTTTTCTTAAAAATAAGGAGGAATTATAAATGGAAATCTTTAAATATCTTGAAAAGTATGATTACGAGCAAGTAGTATTCTGTCAGGACAAGCAATCTGGTTTAAAGGCGATCATTGCCATCCATGATACAACGCTTGGACCAGCATTGGGCGGAACACGGATGTGGACATATGAAACAGAGGAAGCTGCAATTGAAGATGCACTGCGCCTTGCAAAAGGAATGACCTATAAAAATGCGGCTGCAGGCTTGAACCTTGGCGGTGGGAAAACGGTTATTATCGGCGACCCTCGTAAAGACAAAAATGAAGAATTGTTCCGCGCATTCGGTCGTTATATCCAGGGCTTGAATGGCCGTTATATTACTGCGGAAGATGTTGGTACAACTGTTGCAGACATGGATATAATCCATGAAGAAACAGATTATGTCACAGGAATTTCTCCAGCATTCGGCTCATCGGGCAATCCTTCGCCTGTAACTGCCTACGGCGTGTACCGCGGAATGAAAGCTGCAGCAAAGGAAGCTTTCGGCACAGATTCCTTGGAAGGAAAAGTCATTGCTGTTCAAGGTGTTGGAAACGTGGCATACAATTTATGCCGCCACCTGTACGAAGAAGGAGCCCAATTAATAGTAACGGACATCAACAAAGAAGCAGTTCAGCGTGCAGTAGAGGATTTTGGTGCAAAAGCGGTTGATCCTAACGAAATATATGGTGTTGAATGTGATATTTACGCGCCTTGCGCATTGGGAGCCGTCATCAATGATGAAACCATTCCTCAAATCAAGGCAAAAGTTATTGCAGGTGCTGCAAATAACCAATTAAAAGATACAGGCCACGGTGATACGATTCATGAAATGGGAATCGTTTATGCTCCAGATTATGTTATCAATGCCGGTGGAGTAATCAACGTAGCGGATGAATTGTACGGTTATAACCGCGATCGTGCAATGAAGAAGGTTGAACAAATCTACACGAACATTGAAAAAGTCATCGAAATTGCCAAACGTGATGGCATTCCAACGTATTTGGCGGCTGACCGCATGGTTGAAGAAAGAATCGAAAGAATGCGCAACTCACGCAGCCAATTCTTGCAAAACGGACATCACATCCTAAGCCGTAGAAAATAATACCTGACAGAGCGCTGAATTACGGTTCAGCGCCTTTGCCTTTAAATTGTATACAAATTTTTTCTGGAGGTTTATACGTTGCAAGAAAATGAATATCGGATTCTCGTCATCAACCCGGGTTCGACATCAACAAAGATCGGGGTCTTCGATAATGAAATATCCGTCCTGGAAAAAACAATTCGCCATGAATCTGAAATGATCAATTCATTTGACAATATCATCGACCAATATGAATTTAGAAAAAACATGATTTTGGAAACGCTTGATAACGAAGGAATTAATGTTTCGAAATTTAGTGCGGTCTGCGGCCGAGGCGGTCTGTTACGGCCGATTGAAGGCGGTACGTATTCGGTCAACGAAGCGATGCTTGCTGATCTTCGAACAGGATATTCCGGACAGCATGCCTCGAATTTGGGCGGAATCATAGCCTTTGAAATCGCTTCTGGCTTGAATATACCTTCGTTCATTGTGGATCCGGTCGTCGTAGATGAACTCGATCCGCTAGCCCGAATTTCAGGTTTTTCCTTGATTGAGAGAAAGAGTATTTTCCATGCATTGAACCAAAAAGCTGTAGCTAAAAGGGTCTCTAAGGAACTTGGAAAAAAATATAGCGAATTGAATTTAATTGTCACTCATATGGGCGGAGGGATTACAGTTGGTGTCCACCGCAACGGAAAAGTGGTCGATGTCAACAATGGACTGCACGGAGATGGTCCTTTCAGCCCGGAACGTGCGGGTACGGTGCCGGTTGGAGACCTTGTAACCTTATGTTTTTCTGGTGAATTTTACCGAGAAGAAATCATGAAAAAGCTTGTGGGACAAGGGGGCCTTGTTGGTTACCTTGGTACGAATGATGCAGTTAAGGTAGAAAAGATGATTGAAAACGGAGATCAAGAGGCAAAACTCGTCTATGACGCAATGGCCTACCAAGTTGCGAAAGAAATTGGAGCGGCCAGTGCAGCGCTTGGAGGTAAGGTAGATGCCATCATTTTGACGGGAGGGCTTGCTTACGGCAAGGATTTTGTTCAAACTATCAGTGATCGAATCAATTGGATCGCTGATGTCATTATCCACCCTGGCGAGAATGAACTTCAGGCATTGGCAGAAGGGGCGCTTCGCGTTCTTCGTGGTGAGGAAGAAGTGAATGAGTACCCCGGTACGATGAAAACAGCTTCCATTTAAGGTGATTAGGAGGAAACATAAATGGCTCAAGAATATGATTTGGTCATTTTAGGCGGCGGAACAGGCGGCTATGTGGCTGCAATACGTGCTTCCCAGCTTGGTTTGAAAACAGCCATCGTTGAAAAAGGGAAATTGGGGGGGACATGTCTCCATAAAGGCTGTATCCCTAGTAAAGCTTTATTAAGAAGCGCAGAGGTTTTTGCAACCGCCAAAAAAAGTGATGAATACGGTGTGGAAATAGGTGATGTTTCCGTTAACTTCGCAAAGGTCCAGGAAAGAAAAAATAAAATCGTCGATGGCCTTCATAAAGGCGTGCAGCATTTGATGAAGCAGGGGAAAATTGATGTATTCGAAGGAATGGGCAGAATTCTTGGTCCTTCGATTTTTTCTCCTATGCCGGGTACGATTTCGGTTGAGATGAATGACGGTACCGATAATGAAATGTTGATTCCGAAAAATGTGATCGTGGCTACTGGGTCTCGGCCTCGCACATTGCCTGGTCTCGAAGCGGACGGCGATTTTGTAATGACTTCCGATGAAGCGCTAGTAATGGAAACGCTCCCGAAATCGATCATCATTGTCGGAGGCGGCGTGATTGGAATTGAATGGGCTTCTATGCTATCTGACTTTGGAACAGAAGTGACAGTCATTGAATACGCAGACCGCATTATTCCGACTGAGGATAAGGAAATCTCAAAAGAAATGCAACGCTTGATGAAGAAGAGAGGCGTCAAGATCGTAACGAGCGCAAAGGTGCTGCCTGAAACACTGCAAAAAGGCGAAGGAGTCGCCATTTCCGCAGAAATAAAGGGAGAACTAAAAGAATTCAGTGCAGAGAAACTGCTCGTTTCCGTTGGGCGCCAGGCGAATACGGAAGGGATCGGTATTGAAAATACTGAAATTCAGCTTGATCGTGGATTTATTTTAACAAATGAATATTTCCAAACAAAAGAATCTCATATTTATGCCATCGGTGATGTAATTGGCGGGCTGCAGCTTGCACATGTCGCTTCACACGAAGGGATTGTCGCAGTTGAACATATTGCAGGCCATTCTCCAGCACCAATAGACTACAAACTTGTATCGAAATGTATCTACAGCCATCCTGAAGTATCTGGAGTTGGCTATACTGAAGATGAAGCGAAGGAAAAAGGCTTTAAGGTCAAGGTAGGAAAGTTTTCTTTCAGAGCAATCGGCAAGGCACTTGTTTACGGTGAATCAGATGGCTTTGTGAAAATAGTTGCGGATGAAGAAACCGATGATATTCTTGGGGTGCATATGATCGGTCCGCACGTGACAGATATGATTTCGGAAGCAGGACTTGCAATGGTTCTCGATGCAACACCATGGGAAATCTCCCATACGATCCACCCGCATCCGACGCTATCGGAGGCAATTGGTGAAGCGGCACTCGCCGTTTACGGAAAAGCGATTCATTCTTAACGACAAAATGAGCTGAATTTTCGGCTTGCGAACAAATGGGAGGTAAAAAATTAATGGCAGAAAATCGTCATCAGGCACTTGGATTAAGTGATGAAAAAGTGTTGGAAATGTATGAAACGATGCTTATGGCACGCAGAATTGATGAGCGGATGTGGCTTTTGAACCGAGCGGGAAAAATCCCGTTCGTCATCTCATGTCAAGGACAGGAAGCTGCACAAATCGGGGCTGCATTTGCTTTGGATAAGGAAAAGGACTATGTTCTTCCATATTATCGTGATATGGGTGTTGTATTGACATTCGGAATGACGGCAAAGGAATTGATGCTTTCGGGCTTTGCGAAAGCTGAGGATCCAAACTCGGGTGGCCGTCAAATGCCTGGACACTTTGGCCAAAAGAAAAATCGCATCGTTACCGGTTCCTCACCTGTAACAACGCAGGTTCCTCATGCAGTAGGAATTGCTTTGGCTGGAAAAATGGAAGGCAAAGACCTTGTAACGTTCGTAACCTTTGGAGAAGGGTCTTCCAATCAGGGAGATTTCCATGAAGGTGCAAACTTTGCCGGTGTACACAAACTTCCTGTTATTTTTATGTGCGAAAACAACAAATATGCGATTTCGGTGCCAATCGAAAAACAATTGGCGTGTAAAAATGTTTCAGACCGTGCCATTGGTTACGGTATGCCAGGAGTGACAGTTGATGGAAACGATCCTCTTGAAGTTTACAAGGCAGTGAAGGAAGCAGCCGACCGCGGACGTCGCGGTGAAGGCCCTACTTTGGTTGAAACGGTTTCATATCGTTTAACACCTCACTCATCAGATGACGATGACCGCAGTTATCGTGCACCAGATGAAGTGGCGCAGGCGAAAACGAAAGATCCAATCATCACATTTGGCGCTTATTTGAAAGAAACAGGCGTGATGAATGATGAATTGGAGAAAGAAATCAACGACCGTATCATGAAAATTGTAAATGAAGCGACCGACTATGCTGAAAACGCACCATATGCTCAGGCTGAGGATGCGTTGAAGTATGTATATGCGGACAAGTAAGGGGGAACAAAAATGGCAGTCATTTCTTATATAGATGCAGTAACAATGGCGATACGCGAGGAAATGGAAAGAGATCCGAAGGTTTTCATTCTTGGTGAAGATGTCGGGAAAAAGGGTGGAGTGTTCAAAGCGACTCACGGCTTATATGAACAATTCGGTGAAGACCGTGTCATCGATGCTCCTTTAGCAGAGTCTGCGATTGCAGGTGTTGGAATTGGAGCAGCTATGTATGGCATGCGTCCGATTGCTGAAATGCAATTTGCTGACTTTATCATGCCTGCAGTCAACCAGATTATTTCTGAGGCTGCAAGAATCCGTTATCGTTCAAACAACGACTGGAGCTGTCCAATGGTTATCCGTGCTCCTTACGGTGGCGGAGTCCATGGTGCGTTGTACCATTCTCAGTCGGTTGAAAAAGTTTTTGCTGGCCAGCCAGGCTTGAAGATTGTTATGCCTTCTACACCATATGACGTAAAGGGACTTTTAAAAGCAGCAATCCGTGACGAAGATCCAGTATTGTTCTTCGAGCACAAACGTGCTTATCGCCTGATTAAAGGGGAAGTACCTACAGATGATTATGTTTTGCCGATTGGAAAAGCAGATGTCAAGCGTGAAGGCGAAGACATCACGGTCATCACGTACGGACTATGTGTCCATTTTGCTCTCCAGGCAGCTGAAAGATTAGCGAAGGACGGCATTTCTGCCCATATCCTTGATTTAAGAACCATTTATCCGCTCGATAAAGAAGCAATTATGGAAGCTGCTTCAAAAACAGGAAAAGTCCTTCTTCTAACAGAGGACAACAAGGAAGGTAGCATCATGGGTGAAGTATCAGCAATTATTGCTGAAAACTGCTTATTCGATATGGACGCTCCGATCATGCGCCTTGCCGGTCCGGATGTACCTGCAATGCCATATTCTCCAACAATGGAAAAATTCTTTATGGTCAACCCGGATAAAGTCGAAAAAGCAATGCGTGAACTTGCAGAATATTAATAAAAATTTTTTACCGGAAATCAAAAAGGAGGTTGCTCCATTGGCAATTGAACAAATTAAAATGCCGCAGCTCGGTGAGAGCGTGACGGAGGGAACGATCAGCAAGTGGCTCGTTTCTGTCGGTGATAAAGTAAATAAATATGACCCTCTTGCAGAGGTAATGACAGATAAAGTAAATGCGGAAATCCCATCTTCTTTTGACGGTGTTATCAAGGAATTGATTGCTGGAGAAGGAGATACGCTTGCAGTCGGAGAAATCATTCTTACGATTGAAGTAGGCGGCGCCAATACGGATGAAGCACAGGATAAGGAAAATTTCCATACAGAAGAAAAGCAACCGGCTGGAACGGTTGGTGCAAATGTAGAGAGTCCTACAGTTGTCGAAGAAGGAAACAAGGCTCGGTTCTCTCCTGCTGTTTTAAAAATTTCACAGGAAAACGGCATCGATTTGACCCAAGTTAAAGGAACTGGGGCAGGCGGAAGGATTACTAGAAAAGACTTGACGAAGCTAATTGAGTCCGGAAACATTCCGAAAGCTGGCGCGAAACCTACAGTTTCACCGAGCTCTGGAGGCCAGGCCGCACCTGCCGCACCAGCAGCTCCTACGGCTCCAGCAGCACCTGTTTCTAAACCGGCACCAGCAGCGCCTGTCAACGTTCCTGTTGCTGCAGGCGACATTGAGATACCTGTTACGGGCATCCGCAAGGCAATTGCTGCTAATATGCTTCGAAGCAAGCATGAGGCACCGCACGCTTGGACGATGATGGAAGTCGATGTAACGAACCTGGTTGAATACCGCAACAGTTTGAAGGATGAATTCAAGCAAAAAGAAGGCTTCAATTTAACGTTCTTTGCGTTTTTCGTTAAGGCTGTAGCTCAAGCATTAAAGGAATACCCGCAAATCAACTCAATGTGGGCCGGCGATAAAATTATCCAGAAAAAAGAAATTAATCTAAATATCGCTGTTGCGACTGAAGATGCCTTATACGTACCGGTCATTCGCAATGCGGATGAGAAAACGATCAAAGGAATCGCTCGCGAAATCACCGAGCTTGCAGCCAAAGTACGCAAGGGCCAGCTAAAGTCTGAAGATATGCAGGGTGGAACTTTTACAGTGAACAATACCGGATCCTTTGGCTCTGTCCAATCGATGGGTATTATCAACTATCCGCAGGCAGCCATCCTGCAAGTGGAATCCATCGTGAAGCGTCCAGTTGTTGTAAATAACGGTATGATCGCGGTTCGTGATATGGTAAACCTTTGCATGTCACTCGATCATCGCGTTCTTGACGGTCTTGTATGCGGAAGATTTTTACAGCGTGTAAAAGAAATTCTTGAAAACACATCTAAATCAACGACTTCAATTTACTAAAATGATGAAACTGCCGTGGCCCTCGTGCTGCGGCAGTTTTTGTTTATTAAAAATTTGCATAGTGGATTATTTATTCCCCTTTTCCTCCAAGTAATTGCCTTCGAATTGCTAGATTTCCCTGGCTGTACTAAAATGAAATAGATAAGAGTTAGAATTTTATTACTATTATGTTTTCCGTTTTATTCTTGAGCGGAAGGCTGTCTTCATAGGAGGCAGTATCTGGATGAGTTTACATGAAATGAAACATCAATCGTTTCCCTACGCATCGGAGCAAGAGTGGAAACAGGAAGCGGAAAAAAACTTGAAGGGAAAGTCCGCTGACACATTAGAACGAACTACATATGAAAATATTGTTTTGAAACCGCTTTATTCGCATAATACAGTTGATCGAGTCCCAGATTACCCTGCGGATCGTGACAACAGGAGAGGCCTTAAGTCTGCACCTTCGACATGGAAAATTGCGCAAAGAATCTTTGCTGAAACACCTGAAGAGCTCGAAATGACACTCAAAACGGCGTTCGAAAGGGGCCAAACTGCCATAGCCTTTGAACCATTCGAATTTCTTTTTGAGAAAAATGGCGAGCTGTCCAACGTGTTGAAGGATATGAATGAGCAGTACCCTTTTGCTATAAATGCAAAAAAATATCAAAAAAAGTTGCTGGATTTGCTCTTAACAATTTCCCCATCACAAGAGCTAAAGGGCTTTGTTGCCAGGGACCCACTCGCTGATTTTGCACAAAGCGGTGGTGCTCCAGAAATTCCTTCATCATTTTTCCATTCATGGAAAGCTGAAGTTGAAAAGTTTACTGCATTAAAAACAATCCTTGTCGATACCGTACCTCACAACAATGAAGGTGCAAACGCGGTTCAAGAGCTTGCCTTAGCTCTGGCGAAAGGCATCTATTATGTTCAGGAGCTTCAGGAAACAGGAATGGAGCCTGAGTCAATTTTTAAAGCAATGATTTTTCAAATTGCAATCGGTTCTAATTTCTTCATGGAAATTGCGAAGCTGCGTGCGGCTCGCGTATTGTGGAATAAAATTGCTGAAGCATATGGCGTCTCGTCAGATTCACGCGGAATGCACATTTCTGCCGAAACTTCAGTCTTTACAAAAACCATTTATGATCGCCATGTAAACCTGCTTCGCGCAGGGAACGAGGCATTTGCAGCAGCACTTGGAGGCGTCCAATATCTCCATGTCCGGCCGTTTGACGAGTTAATAGGGGCGACCGCTTTTTCTGAAAGGCTTGCCCGGAACACACAGCTTATTCTCCAGGAAGAAACGCAAGTGAAAAAGGTGATCGACCCGGCTGGCGGCTCGTGGTATGTCGAAGCATTGACGAAGGACTTGGCTGAAAAGGCCTGGAATTTGTTTCTTAAAGTTGAAGATATGGGTGGCATTGTGGAGGCAACAAAAACCGGATGGATTGACGAAGAGATCTCGCTTGTTTTTGAAAAAAGGCAGCAGGATGTTTATTTGAGAAAACAAAGCATCATCGGTACGAATGTTTACGCTCATGCTACGGAACAAAACCCTAGTTCAACAACACAGGAAATCACTAGTAAGCGTCCTTCAAAACCTTTTGAAGAACTTCGGGCAGCTGCGGCTCAAATGGCGGAAAGTAAGGAATACAGACCCAAAGTTGGACTTCTTTGCCTCGGGGAATTGAAGCAGCATAAAGCACGCATGGATTTTGTCACCGGATTCCTAGCCGCAGGAGGAATTATGGCAAGTAACAGCGGTACGTTCCACACGGTCGATGAAGCCAAGGAATTTGTAAACCAGGCGGATACGACGCAATTTTGTTTGTGCGGAAGCGATGAGCAGTATGAAGAAAATGGTTTAGAGATTCTAAAATCATTGACAGCTGAGTTTCCGGACGCGACATTTTATCTGGCTGGCTTGCCTGACGCTGACCGGAAGCAAACGTGGAGCATAGCAGGCATCTCGGATTTCATTCATAGTAGAAGCAATTGTTATGGTCTTCTTTCCGAAATACTTACTAAGATGGAGGTGCCTCTCGATGATAAAAGCAACTCCTGATTTCCGGAGTATTGAGCTTTGGGACACTTCACCAAACCTCACTGAAGCAGAATGGAAGGAAAAAGCAGAAAAAGAGATTGGCAAATCGATAGACGATCTTCTTTTTGAAACGAACGAGCAGATCGCCTTAAAAGCCCTGTATACGAAATCGGACACGGAAGGACTTGAGCATCTGGACGGTAAACCAGGGTTGCCGCCATATACACGCGGACCGTATTCGACGATGTACGTAAACCGTCCATGGACCGTTAGGCAATATGCCGGATTTTCCACAGCGGAGGAAAGCAATGCTTTTTACCGACGCAATCTTGCGATGGGACAAAAGGGACTTTCGGTTGCATTTGACCTCGCAACACATCGGGGATATGATTCCGATCATCCTCGTGTTGTCGGGGATGTAGGGAAAGCGGGTGTTGCCATCGATTCAATTCTCGATATGAAAACGCTATTTGAAGGCATTCCCCTTGACCAAATGTCTGTTTCGATGACGATGAATGGAGCGGTTTTGCCCATCCTTGCTTTTTTCATCGTGACCGCAGAAGAACAGGGTGTCAGCCAAGACAAACTATCAGGTACTATTCAGAATGATATTTTAAAAGAATACATGGTCCGCAATACGTATATTTATCCACCGGATATGTCGATGAAAATCATCGCCGATATATTTGAATATACTTCAAAATATATGCCGAAATTTAATAGCATCAGTATTTCAGGATATCATATGCAAGAAGCGGGAGCGCCGGCAGACATTGAACTCGCCTATACGCTTGCGGACGGCCTGGAATACGTTCGAACAGGTCTGAAGGCAGGGATAGAAATCGATTCGTTCGCACCGCGGCTGTCATTTTTCTGGGCTATAGGCATGAATTATTTCATGGAAGTGGCAAAGATGCGGGCAGCTCGATTCATCTGGGCAAAGATGATGAAATCATTTCAACCGAAAAATGCCAAATCAATGGCACTCAGAACCCACTCACAAACATCAGGCTGGAGTTTAACCGAACAGGATCCTTTTAACAATGTCATTAGGACGTTGGTCGAAGCTCACGCAGCAGCGATGGGCCATACCCAATCGCTGCATACAAATGCATTGGACGAAGCGATTGCTCTTCCGACAGATTTCTCTGCGCGCATTGCACGAAATACGCAGTTGTTTCTTCAGGAAGAGACAGGCATCACGAATGTGATCGATCCATGGGGCGGCTCTTATTATGTCGAAGCACTTACAAATGAGCTGATTGAAAAAGCATGGGCACATATCGAGGAGATTGAAAATCTTGGAGGAATGACGAAGGCGATTGAAACAGGACTTCCGAAAATGAAAATAGAGGAAGCTGCGGCCCGCAGGCAGGCGCAAATCGACTCCGGGAAAGAAGCGATCATCGGAGTAAACTGTTATCGTCTTGAAAAAGAAGATCCAATCGATATATTGGATATTGATAATACGGAAGTTCGACGAAAGCAAATCGAAAAATTAACACAGCTTAAAGAAAATCGAAATGAAGAAGCAGTTGCAGTAGCACTGGCGGCACTAACGAAGGCAGCCGAAACGGGAGAACATAATTTGCTCGAACTGGCGGTTAAGGCAGCAAGAGAGCGGGCGACGCTCGGTGAAATTTCAAATGCGATTGAAGCAGTGGCGAATCGGCACAAAGCGGTCATTCGTTCGGTCAGCGGGGTATATAGCTCAGCCTTTACAAACGAAGAAGAAATTGTGGAAGTAAAAGCGATGGCAGATGAATTTTTGGAAAACGAGGGAAGACGCCCGCGCATCCTCATTGCAAAAATGGGACAGGATGGGCATGACCGGGGTGCAAAAGTAATTGCAACTGCTTTTGCGGACCTTGGGTTTGATGTCGATATCGGACCTCTTTTTCAAACTCCTGAAGAAACAGCGATCCAAGCTGTGGAAAATGATGTGCACGTGATCGGAATCAGTTCGCTCGCAGCAGGGCATAAGACGTTGCTCCCACAACTGGCAGAAGAATTAAAAAGGCTGGGACGCGAGGATATTTTAATAGTAATCGGAGGCGTCATTCCTGCACAGGATTATCAATTTTTGTACGAGCAAGGTGCTGCAGCCATTTTTGGACCTGGAACAGTGATACCTGTTGCCGCACAAAAAGTCATAAAAGAAATTTATAAACAACTTGGGTATGAGGAAGTGGCACAATAAATGGGTGAGGATATGAAACCGGAATGGAGCGATGAAAACAATCCGGACATATGTTCAAGCGTGGTTCGTAAGGGACAGGAACAAATTAGCCAGGAAATGTCCATTCAAAAGGGAAGTCGTTTTCAAAAAAGAGCTACAAGTGCTCCCACAGTGGATCAATTGCAAAAAGGAGTATTGAACGGCGAGAGAGGTTTTCTTGCAAGGGCCATAACGCTTATCGAAAGCAATGCGGAGCACCATTTTCACGAAGCACAGAGCTTGTTGCAAAAGCTTCTCCCTTATTCCGGACAATCCATTCGAATAGGTATAACTGGTGTACCAGGTGCTGGTAAGAGCACTTTCATAGAGTCCTTTGGGTTATATTTATGCAGTCTGGGCCTTAAGGTTGCGGTTCTTGCTGTAGACCCGAGCTCAAGTATTAGCGGTGGAAGCATTCTTGGGGACAAAACAAGAATGGAACAGCTTGCTAGAAATCCGCTTGCTTTTATACGCCCATCTCCTTCTGGAGGCAAGCTTGGAGGTGTACACCGAAAAACTAGGGAAGCAATGCTTCTTTGCGAAGCAGCGGGATTTGACGTTATCTTGGTCGAAACAGTCGGTGTCGGCCAAAGTGAAGTCATCATTCGAGAAATGGTCGATTTTTTCATGCTTTTAGTATTAACTGGGGCAGGGGATGAATTGCAGGGAATGAAAAAAGGCATCATGGAACTGGCAGATGCAGTCATCGTCCACAAAGCGGACGGGATTAACAAAGTTCTTGCTGACCAGACAAGGCTTGAATACAATCGTATTCTCCATTTTCTCCAGCCTGCAACGAAAGGTTGGGAAACGAAGGCCCACACAATTTCTTCTCTCCAAAACACTGGGATCGCAGAGATGTGGGGCGCGATTAAGAAATTTGAAAGCATCGGGAAAAAGTCGGGCCTTTTCGAAGAAAGAAGGAAAGCTCAGTCGCGGGAATGGATGCGTTCAATGATCACTGATCAGCTTTTATTTACCTTCTTTCACCATCCGGATGTGAAGCAAAAATTGCCAAGGCTCGAAAATGAAGTTGTATCTGGAGAAAAGACTGCTGCATCCGCAGTAGAAATTCTTTTTCAGGCTTTTATGCAAAAAGAAAAATAGGACGCAAATACGAAACGTTCAAGATGCTCTTTTAACAAAAAAAGCGGATAGCATCGAATGATGCTATCCTGATCTAGGGAGTTTAGGGGTATGGATCTAGCTGCTTTTTATATTCCCCGATCTTAACGCTTATAAACTTTTTTTATGAAAAAATTTCACTTTATTTGATATATCCTCACCTGTCTTGGTATCATGTAGTTATAATCTCGCCCTTGATCAAGGAAAAAGGAATTCCTTTCACCGTTAAGAGCAAAAAGTATCGAGCAAAAGGAGAGGTCCCAATGAATATGGATTTTAATTTTTTTATGAATGATGTTGTCAAACAAGCTCGCCAGGAAATAATAGCTTCCGGATATACAGAACTTAGAACACCTGAGGAAGTTGAGGAAACTTTTGCTAAGCAAGGAACAACGCTTGTGATGATCAATTCCGTATGCGGTTGTGCCGGTGGCATTGCTCGTCCAGCTGCAGCGCATGCGCTTCATTATGATAAGCGCCCAGACCAGGTCGTCACTGTCTTCGCTGGCCAGGATAAGGAAGCGACTGAAAAAGCTAGAACGTATTTCACAGGCTTTCCGCCATCCTCCCCATCCTTCGCCTTGTTGAAAGATGGAAAACTTTGCACAATGATCGAAAGGCATCAAATTGAAGGCCATGATCCTATGTCCGTTGTATTAAAATTGCAAGATGCATTTGACCAATACTGTGAAGAATTTTAATTTAAAAATTTAAAAAGCCGTTCCCCATCTGATCTAGCGGAGGGGGAACGGCTTTTTTATATGATAAATCTATCATTATATTATTATGGAAAAACTAATTTTTAAAAATTTATTTGCATAAATATAAATTTATGATAAAATCCATAGCAGTGAATGATAATAATAAGAATATGTTATTACTTGAAAATTATAGAATGTTCATAATAAAATTACTATTATTGTGAATATAGATAATTTTCTGTTAAATTATAGGAGGAAAGCAAATGAAAAAGAATCTACTTTTATTTTTAACCGCCATTTTGCTCGTTGGTATTTTAGGAGCATGCGGCACTACCGGGAATAAACAAACTGCAGGAGAAAAAGCAGGAAAAGGCAAAAATGTTCTTATTATGGGGACTTCTGCGGATTATCCTCCTTTCGAGTATATTGAAACCGGAAAAAGCGGTGACATCATCGGATTTGACGCCGATTTGGCAAAAGCTTTGGCAAGTAAACTAGGATACAAAGTGGAAATTAAGGATATTGATTTTAGCGGATTGATTCAATCGTTGAAATCAGGACAAGTTGATCTTGTTTTAGCCGGAATGACACCAACAGATAAACGTAAGAAAAATGTTGATTTTAGCGACATTTATTATATGGCCAATCATATGATTGTCAGCAAAAAAGACAGCGGAATTCAAAAAGTTGAAGACCTGAAAGGCAAAACAGTCGGTGTTCAGCTTGGCTCTATTCAAGAAGGAAAAGCAAAAGATATCAATAAAACTATTCCAATTAAAATTGAAAACCGCAACCGTATTCCTGATCTTATTGAAGAGCTAAAAGCAGGCCGCTTTGATGCAGCAATTATTGAAGATACCGTTGCCAAGGGTTATTTTAAGAAAGAAAA
>JAUZPT010000060.1 GCA_030705745.1 Bacillota bacterium
CACAAGCAAGTCTTCGAATTTTTGCTGAGCGAGAAAGTGGATTTCCTGCAGGCTTGTATTCGGATTTTCTGCTTTCGTTTTATCTATTAAATCGTTCGCAACTTTATCGGAAAGGAGCATCATCGGAACGTTTTTCTTTTCATTTTGCCAAAAATGGGCCTTACCATATTGTTGAATGAGTTTATTGGCAGCGGTGGAAGGGTCATATTGCTGATGAAGCAGGTTCATTTTTGCAGCAATTTCTTCCCTTGTCACGTGATGACCTTTTTCAGTTCCCAAAATGGACATCGAACGAAGGCGGATGATTTGCGTGAGTAATTGGTTTTTATTGTCGATCATTTTTTCCTGGGCATTTATATAGGCGAGTTCATCGTCGAGCTGCTTGCCGCGATAGGTTTTTTGTGCGCTTTCGCGGCTCATCGCAAGCTGAAGCTTATTTAAAAATGCTGTAAAAGCCAATTCCTCACTTTTGATCCACTGGCCATTAATGGAGGCAATGCCTGCTGGTTTTTTGACGACATAATCGATTACTTTTTCGATTTTTTGGCCGTCCTTTTCGAGAGAAAAAGCGATTTCGTATTTTCCGCCCATGCCTAGTTTTACTTTGCCTGCATACGTTCCCGCCTTTCCTTCAACAAGGTTAACCCGATTTGTGCCGTGATCCATCGTGACCATAGTAAGCTTTGCAGTGACCTTGAGCCCCTTCACCGCTTTTCCGGCTTCAGTCACGTTTATTTCAAGTGGCATATCCTTTTCCGAGTTAAAGTAAAGCGGCTTTGCCATTTTAATCTCGTAATCAGATCCGAAGCCGCAGCCTGATAAAAGGCCGAACAACAGAATAACGATGGGGATAAAAAGTTTATTCATGGTTGGATCCTCCTAAATGCTGAGTTTTCATAAATTCAGCCACAGTGTATTTTTCAATTTTTCCGCGATCGAGAAAAGCTACATGCGTGCAAAGCGATCTAATTTCATCAAGATGATGTGACGAGAGCAAAATTGTCTTATTGTGCAGCGACTTTAACACGTCTAAAATCTCTTTCCTGCCGATTGGATCGATGCCGCTTGTCGGTTCATCAAGAATCAGGATGCTCGAATTCTGATAAAGGGTGATCGCCAGACCGAGCCGCTGCAGCATTCCTTTTGAATAGTTTTTTGCTTGGACGTGCTTGTCATCCCACAGGCTGACGGATGTTAGGGCCTGTTCAATCCGCCCCATATTTGCCTTTCCATCTACAGCTTCGGCAAAAAACAACATGTTCTCAAGTCCCGTCAGCGCTGGATAGAGCATGAATTTTTCCGGCAGATACGCGATGTCTCTTTTCCAGTTTTCCTTCCTGCCGGCCACTTCCACTCCGTTAATCAAAATAGATCCTCTCTTAATTGGGAGGAGCCCGAGAAGGCTATGGATCAGCGTCGATTTTCCGGCGCCGTTCCGGCCGACGAGCGCACAAATCTCGTGTTCGGCAATTTCTAGATTGATAGAAGATAGTACGCTTTTTTTTCCAAATGATTGGTGTAAATCTTTAATGCAAATCATTCAAATGCCTCCTTGCGGTGAAAAAAGATGGCGGTCAAAAAGGAGATTGCCAGCCAGGCGATAAGGTTGCCTGCTAGAAAGAATCCAGGTTTCACCCATAAAAAGGACTGCAGCAGCCGCGACATATGGCCGAAGGAATAAACACCCATTCCCGTTTCGAGAAACATACGTATGGCCTGCAGAGGATTGAGAAAGAAGGCGACTGAAAACCATTTAACATTGTCATACGTGACATCTGGCAAAATAGAGAGAAGCACGAAATCGTGCAGAAAGAAAAAGTAAAACCAGATGCAAATGGCCGAGCCAGTCATTTGCATCCTAGAGCGGCAGATGCTTCCCAATGCCACCCCGAGCTGAAGGAAGATGAGTGCCAGGCATACAATCGACACGACAAAGATGGAATAGCTGCTAAAATCGATCTGAAAGTAGAATTTCAACAGAAAAAGATAGATGAAAAACCAGGCAACGATAGGAAAAAGGACAACGCTGGAAAGGGCGAGGCTTTTTTTGAACAGGAAGCCTGGATAGCTGTCTTTTTTCGTCAGCAGCATGATGAGCGTTTTTTGTTCCTTTTCCTGAAAAATCGAAAAAGCGCCGATAAAGATGCAAGAGATAGGAATAAAATAAATGAGCGTGTCGAACAAGTTGATCAAAAGAACATAAAACCCTTTATCAAAGGAAAGAACAGAGGAGCTGAACAAGATGCTGACAGAAATGAGAATAATGATGCTTAAAGACAGCCATAATCCTTTTCCTCTTATCGATTCCTTCCATTCTTTCCAAATATAATGCATAACCATTGTCTCCCTTTTAATAAAATGACTGCGGCAAAAAGTGCTGTGCAGACCAGAAACAGTGCAGGAATGCTGTTGCCTTTTCCGGTTACGAGTGGGTGTGGATCAGTGAACATAATGTCTTCTTTTTGAAGCAGTGCATTTATTTTTTCGTAAATTTTAATTGCAGGGCTTTTTAAAAATAAAGGCGTTAATTCCTGGCCCTCCATTAATTGGTGAAGGGAGGATCGGTAGGTTATCGGAAAATCCCCAATGCCATTCTGGTTTAAATCGGGAAGAGGGAACGTGCTGCCCCAGTCATTTCCTTTGCCGTGGAGGCTCCAAGAATTGTCTGTTCCTTTTCCACCAAGTGTAACGGCGGGAATCGTATTTTCAGAGATACGGTTTAAGGTGAAAAGCTGCTGGCTGGAGCTGGCCCAAAGCTCAATCCCGATTTGATTTTGGATAATACGGTTGTGTCGGATGATATTGCCGGTTGACTGGTCAATGTAGAGGCCGCGCTCGTTAAGATAAAAAAGATTGTCTTCAATGTTGATGTGATTTGCCTGCAGTAGCAGCAGCCCAAAGGAACGATTGCCGTAATTAAAAACAAATTGGTTGTTTTTCATCCGAATCGAGTTGGAGTTCATGACGGCTGCACCGCCCATGTTCATGGTAAAGACGTTTTTTTCAAAGTCATTGGCATCCGAATACATATAATGAAGCCCGTATCGGGTGCCGGAAATGGTATTAGCGATGATCGAGTTGTGGTTCGCGTATTCAAAAAACATTCCGTCACGTGTACCCTCAATCCGGTTATGTGTAAGCGTATTGTTGTTTGCGTAATAAACATGGAGCCCGTTACCTTGTGCGGCAATTTCACCATTTCCCATTCCATTTATGTTGTTGAATGAGATGGTATTGTGGTGGGCCTGGCTTAAATAAATGCCGTGAAAGCAGTCACTTATGGTGATGTGATCAATTGTATTTCCGTTCGAATAAATTTTGATGCCGGCGTATTCTTCAGCAGAATTGCGGTTCATGCTGCTGTGCGTAACGGTAAGATGGCTTAATTTCACATGGGGTGCTTTAATGGAAATGACATTTCCATTTCCGTCACCTTGAATCACCGTATGAGCTGAACCGATGATCTCGATTTTTTTCGTAATAACGATATTACCTTTATACGTGTGGTCGGCAAGCGTTAAGACGGCTCCTTCCTTAGCGGAATCGATTGCCACTTGCAAGCTTTCGGCCGCCCATTTTTTCTCGGGAACACTAAAGGACACGAGTGAAAAAAAGAAGAGAAGAAGCAGTTTCTTTTTCATTTTTTTCGATCCTTCCACAGTGGAATCAGCATCAATACGAAAGCGGCTAGTATGAGATACGAACCTGTCTCAAGAATGCTGTAAGTATTAAAGTTTGCCAGTTTGTTATGGCCTAGAACTGGAGGGACGAACGGCTTCACCTTGATAGGTGCCTTGGGGCTTAAATTCGTGCCGAAATCGTGGAGCCAGCGATATAAATCATAGACTCCGAGAATGCCGCCGAGCGAAAAAATGCCGATTAGCATATAAAGCAATTTCTGTTTCCGGAGCAAACCGACGAGAAGGGTAAATCCAGCCAATCCTCCAATGACAAACGGCAAATAACGAAGCTCGGGAAAGTTCTCCTCGCTGAAGTTCGACATGCCGATATAATGGTTCAGTCCATTTACAATATCAATCTGTCCGGTCAGCTTATTTGGATACACAATGATATTTAAACCTTCTGGGTACTGCGGAGCGAAAAATTGCATCTCCCACCATGGATAGAATAATGAGACGACGATTAACACAGCGGAAAAGCTTAGCAAAATGGAAGAACCAATGGAAAGTTTACTCTTTGACACAATCATCAAGACCTTTCATTTGAAGGGATACATAAATTGCCGTACATACCCTCCATGGTTGAAAACTTGAATTTTAATAATATCAGAGCGAATATTTTTGAAGTTTGATAACTGTCTAGCTCCATCGCCCAAAACGGGCGTTTGTGCTTTTCTAAAAAGGCCGGGGCATCAATGATTGATACCCCGCGGCCTTGTTTGAAAGATAATTACTTATTTCGGTTTTACGAGCAGGTAGCCGGTCATTTCCTGGTGAAGAGCAGAACAGAAGTTTGTGCAATAAATTGGATATGTGCCTGCTTTATCCGCAGTAAACTCGATAGTATTCGTTTGGCCAGGCTGAACTTCCATGTTTAAGTTGTAATTATTGATAGCGAAGCCATGGGTAATATCTTCATCAAAATCGATATTCGTTAAGTGGAAGAAGACTTTATCTCCTTGATTTACTTCCACGGAGTCCGGGCGTTTTGCGCTATGGTCGAAAATGAAGCGTGAGCGCATGGCGATACCATAAACGTGTACTTCATTGCCTTTTCGGACAATTCTTGTATCCTTTTGTTTGTATACTGCGTCCGGATTGTTTGGATCTTTCGGATAAACATTGATGGTCTTAATTTTATCCGCTTTGATCATTTGCGCATAATGGGGCTCAGGATTGGCCGGAACACTCTGGATAACTTTCATTTTCTTGCCGCTAAGATCAATCAATTGCATCGATTCCGGATGAGATGGGCCAACAGAAAGGTAGCTGTCTTTCGATAGCTTGTTCAGAGCGACAAGATATTTTCCATCTGGTGCAACGGTATCACCCTCTGCAGCGACGGAATGGCCTGGCGAATATTGAACAGGTACACGGTCCAATGTTTCACCGGTATTTGGATTCCATTTGACAATTTCTGAAGAAATGAACATTGTGGTGTATGCCATTCCTTTGTCATCAAATTGGGTGTGAAGCGGTCCAAGTGCGTTTTCTGGGTTCACTTCACGTTCCATTACTGATTTGTATTGAAGAACAGGTATTCCGTTTCGTTCACCGGCAAAATCTTTGTTTTCAATGGCTTTAAAGGCTTTTGCAAAAGAAAATACCGTCATAGTTGGAGCGAGTTTTCCTGCAGCGATAAAGCGCTTTCCGTCCGGCGTTACATCAACGCCATGTGGAGATTTGGCAACAGGGATTAAATAGATGGCGCCTTTTTCCTTTTCAGGAAAAATCATTTTTTGGCCGCCAACGTTTTCATACTTTCCATCCTTCACCATTTGGGCGAGCTGTTTCCAGTTGAAAAGAACGATGTAGTCACGGTCTGCCTGTGATGCGTTGATTTCTAGCGTTGATGTGGCTTCTTCGGTATTGTAAGTGGTCATGACCGCCCAATCGCCTGAACTTTTCTTTCCTGCATCGGATAGGTCATATGACCAAGGCGGAAGTGCTACTTGATAGGCAATATGCAGCTTTTCTTTCTTTTCATCAAACGTTACCGCTGACATAACGCCGCGATATTTTTTGCTATATTGATCGAGTGGTTCATATTTTTGGCCGAGCGGTGTGGCAAACCGCGTTGGCAGGAACATGTACTCGGTATTTTGCGTAACGAATGCTGCGCAGTGAGGGCCGCTTGTGTTTGGAATTTTGATGATATCCTTTGTTGTGAAGGTTTTCAGGTCAACTACAGCTGCACGGCTGTTTCCGACATCTGTCGCAAACATGAATTTGCCATTGTAATCACCATTTGTTTCGGACAAAGCAGGGTGGTGAAGGTCGCCCCACGTATATCCTCCAAGCATTTTTTTCGATTCGCTGTCAAATCCATAGCCTGTTGCAGGGTCGGGTGAAAAAACCGGGATTGTGCGAATTTCTCTCATTGATGGGACACCGTAAATAAACATTTGCCCGGAATGTCCGCCGGATGCAAATAAGTAATATTCGTCTTTTTGGCCAAAAGGAACATACACTTTTTCAGCATTGCTTTTTGTGTCACTGTTTGCCGCTACCGTATTTGAATGATTCGAAAAATCGGCAAATGAGATGGCCGCGGTCATAAAGCCTGCTAGCAAACCCGTAGCAATCGGAATCCATTTTTTCATTCAGTTAACACCACCTTTAATTATTTTGTTTCGGATGCTTTTTTCAACAATTCTAAAACTTGTTTGCGCTGATCATCTGTCAACGGATTTTTTCCGAGGACGCCTGACATTACAGCGGAAGTAGGTTTTTTCAAAAACTCTTGAATTGGTATACCATGTTTTCCTTCAACATTGACAAAAGCCTGGGATAAGTCTGGTCCGACCTGTCCGCCCTTCAGTCCTAACGATCCTACCGAGTGGCAACCAAGGCAGCCCCGTTTAGACAGGATGTTATTTTCGTCAACAGAAACGGTCTTTGCATCTTCCGTTGGTGAAGTGGAAGTTTCTTTTGTTTGCGTTGAACTATTTGTCGTTGACGAAGCCTGGGGTTGTTCATCATGGCTTCCGATCACCTTGAAAACAACATAGCCAAAACCCAATCCGATTAAGGCACTAATAACAAAACTAATGATGGCATTTTTCATTTTTTCCCCTCCTTTTGATTGAGTTAACAATTTTATCCTAACCTCTGAGCACTCTTAAACTTGTGATATACAGCACACTTTACGGTGAGGTAAGTGAACATTTTGTGAAAGGGTTTTCATTTTATTTAAAAACAGTGAATTTTCAGTATGTTTATCCAAAACAAAAAACCTTCCGGTATGGAAGGTTGAGTTTGGTGATTTTTAAGAATTTAAGTGAAGGACTTAGAACTTATACGTCCAAAAGCGTTCATTTTCCAGCCACGCCATGAATTTCGGGTCGGTGTCATTTTGGTTTGCTTCGATATTTGCAAACATCAGCTCGGTTTGAGAGCGATGCGCTTTAATTGTGGCAATTTTCGTGTCTGAAACAGGAGCAATATAATTAATAATGTCTGCTTCGCCAAGCTCTTCGACGCAATTGTTTGAAAACGCGACACAGTGAAGCTTCGGTCGCTTCTCAGCGGGCATGCGCCCTACAGTCCTCACGACGGCTGCGCCTGTCGCTTCATGGTCGGGATGCACAGAATATCCCGGGTAAAAAGTAATGATAAGTGAAGGATTGAGCTCTTGAATGAGCGAATCAAATATGGCATCCATTTTGTCTTCTTCTTCAAATTCAATCGTTTTATCGCGAAAACCGAGCATCCGCAAATCCTGGATACCCATGATCGCCGCTGCATCCTGCAATTCCTTTTTCCGAATGATTGGCAAATTTTCACGGTTTGTAAACGGTGGGTTGCCCATATTGCGTCCCATTTCTCCCAATGTCAAACAAGCATAGGTGACAGGCGTTCCGTTTTGGACATGGGTTGCAATCGTCCCCGATACTCCAAAAGCTTCGTCGTCCGGATGGGGAAACACGACCAGGACTTGGCGTTCTTTTTCCATTAGTATTTCTCCTTTCGGGTACGTTTAGAATCAGTCAAACGGTGTATGGCTCAATTCAAGCGCGACAGCCAGTTTTCCTTTATAATCATGCCCGGCTAAAAGCAGGCGATTGTTTTCATCAATTTCAAAATGCGTGATTCCTTCCGCGTACACCCATCCAAGGCTGATTTTTAAACCAACACGGTATGGGCCGGGCCCTGTAATTTTCCCTGTTTCGTATCGAACAAGGGCATTGCGGATATAGGCACCTGATGAAAAGAATGTTTCATCAAAGTGTGAAGCGTAAGCGCCATTCGTCGTTTCCAGATGAAGATAAACGTCTTTATCGGCCATTTGCTCAATCGCTTTCTGAACCTTTTCAAGCTCTATTGGTTTCATCATATTTCATCGCCTCCTTTACACATAGCATATCCTTGAATCGCTTCAGTGATTTTTCATAGTGTAAATATCATACTAAAATTCAAAAGAAAAAGCGAAATGATTGCTCTGCTCTGTGCCATTTCTTTTTAAAAAGACAATGAAATCTATAGAATGTGCAGGGAAAAGGATTCCGCTTAACGAAATAGTGAGTAAACACAATCAAAGAAGGTGCAACGCATGAAAGCAGGAGCAATTATTTTATCAGGCGGAAAATCGAGCAGAATGGGTACGAATAAAGCCCTGCTCGAATTGAACGATAAAACGAATATTCAACGAATCTTCGATGAAATAAATAAATTGACAGAGCACATCGTTCTCGTAACCAATGAACCCGAGATGTATGATTTTTTAAAAATAAAAACAGTGGCAGATGTGTACGAAGGAAAAGGGCCGCTTGCTGGCCTGCACGCGGGCTTGCTCGCATCTGAATCGGAAGTAAATCTTGCGGTTGCCTGCGATATGCCGTTTGTGACGGCAGAAGCAGCAGAGGTGCTTTTAAAAAACATTCAAGCGTTTGACGCTGTTGTTCCTGTAATCAATGGAAAACGTCACCCGCTATTTGCGGCCTTCGATCAACGCATCATCCCTCAAATCGAGCAAGTTCTGGAAGCGGGCGAGCTTCGAATGATGAACCTGCTTGAAAAACTGAACGTCAACTACATCACGGAAAAAGATTTTCAGGAATTCAGTGCCAGTGACCTTGAACGGATTTTCTTTAATATGAATCTTCCTGAAGAATACAAGGAAGCAAGGAAATGGTCGGAGCAATAAGGGACGATGGTGAGGTAGAGCCAACAGAAAGCAGCAGGGTTTCACTCGGAAGCCTTACTGCTTTTTTCGTCGCCAAACGCCTGCCAAACGGGTGCTGGCACTTTTCTAAACGAAAGGAAGGAAGTAGCGATGAAATTTTTTAAAGTCAAAACAGTCGAAGAAACCTTCAGCTTAATCGATGAGATGGTAGGGAAGTCCGGACAGACCGAAATCCGCCCGATTGAAGAAGCGTTACACTTTGTGCTGGCAAAATCGGTGACAGCAGCGGAAAATGTGCCAGCTTTTGACCGTTCTACGGTTGACGGCTATGCGGTCAGGGCGAATGATACGTACGGTTCTTCAGAATCGATGCCCGGTTTTTTAACGCTGCGAGGGGAAGTGCGAATGGGAGAGGCTGCGGCCCTGACTGTCGGTTTTGGCGAAGCGGTATATGTACCGACAGGAGGGATGATGCCCCCTGGTAGCGACAGCGTCATCATGATCGAGCATTGTGAAGAAGTGGCTGGCATATTAAATACATACAGGCAGGTAGCTCCTGCAGAAAACGTCATCAAAGCAGGGGAAGACATTCGCGAAGGGGAGATGCTTCTTGAAGCAGGAACATGGCTCCGTCCTCAGGAATTAGGCGCGCTTGCTGCCCTTGGTATCACGGAAGTAGAGATTTACCGAAAGCTGAAGGTGGGCTATTTGTCTTCAGGTGACGAAATTGTTCCCTATCAAACGCAATCACTGAAAGCGGGGCAAGTCCGCGATATCAACTATCTGGCTATTACGGGAACCGCACGCGAATGGCATATGGACGTAATGTACGGTGGAATCGTGAGAGATGATTTTGAAGCTTTTTCAAAAAAAGCAAAAGAACTTTATGACAAGGTGGACTGTTTAATTCTTTCGGGGGGAAGCTCTGTCGGGGCCAAGGATTATACGACAGAAGTCATTGAGTCGTTAGGTGCTCCCGGAGTTTTTGTTCATGGCATTGCCATAAAACCCGGTAAACCGACCATTTTGGCAGTCGCGGACGGAAAACCGATTATCGGCCTTCCGGGACACCCTGCATCTGCCATGATCATTTTCCGATTGTTTGGCGAACGCATTTTAAAGAAGCTATCAGGTGAACGTCTTGTAAAAAGGCCCGAGCGGATTTTTGCCCGCATTACAAAAAATATTCCATCCGCTCCGGGGCGCTCGGATTATATACGCGTGAAACTCTTTGAGCAGGACGGAGAATGGTGGGCGGAACCGATTATTGGAAAATCGGGATTGATTACGACACTTGTGAAAAGTGATGGCCTCGTCGAAATCGTTTCTAAAAAAGAGGGCATTTTACAGGGGGAATATGTCCCTGTCATTGCATCGAGGTAAGGGGGAGCAGGAAATGGATATAAAAACATATAAACGCAAAATTTATTTGGAAGATAAACCGCGTGAAACGGCTAAAAATGAATGGTTATCGGCTTTTTTACTGTCGAAAAAAACTGAGACCACCCCCGTGGAAAAAGCTTTGGGCAGAGTGACAGCGGAACCGATTTTTGCCGGCGCATCCATGCCCCACTATCACGCCTCTGCGATGGATGGAATTGCCGTGCTCGCTGAAGAAACGTACCGCGCGCATGAGCAGAATCCTCTTTATTTAAAAGAAGGCCGGCACTTTTGCTATGTGGATACCGGGAATGCGATTCCACATCCTTTTAATGCGGTCATCATGATCGAACATGTCAATGTCATCGATGAAGAAACGATCGAAATCATCGAACCGGCGACACCGTGGCAGCATATTCGGCCGATTGGCGAAGATATTGTCGAGGAAGAAATGCTTTTTCCGCAAGGCCATACACTAAGGCCAGCCGATCTTGGAGTGCTTCTCGCTTCTCAAATTACAGCGCTCCCGGTGGTGAAAAAGCCGATTGTCACGATCATTCCGACGGGAAATGAGCTCGTTTCAGCAGATGCTCGTTTGACGTCAGGGAAGATCATTGAATTTAATGGCACTGTTTTTGCCAATTTTATTAAGCAATGGGGCGGCGAACCTGTCCTTTATTCCATCGTGAAAGACGAGCCAGAAAAAATAAAAGAAGCGCTATTGCATGCCGTCGAAACGTCCGATTTGGTTGTCATCAATGCCGGCTCTTCCGCTGGATCGAAGGATTATACCGCCCATATCATCGGTGAAATC